>NZ_MLYQ01000025.1:0-91908 GCF_001866725.1 Bacillus sp. MUM 13 | reverse complement strand
TATTTAAGTTGACCCCTATGATTTGGTAAATGTTAATATCCGGAAATCAGCCGGCAATACAAAAATGACTATTTTTAAGAATTAGTAGTTTGAAAAATCTAAATGTTTTGTTATAATAGTGAGTACAGAAGGCTGCATCTCTATAAGGTTCAGTGATTGAAAGCATTTTGAGTCGGTCAGTTAAAAAACAAGTTTATTTAAACTTTATTCAGGGTAATTAATTAGTACACATTTACTGCTTAACACTAAAGATGATCTTAAGGAGGAGGAATTACATGCAAGTACTATCAATCGAAACACTTCAAGAAGATCCGAAGGCACCTGTTTCCATGAGATCCGTTTTTTCACATTGTGCTTTAACCGGTAATTTGAATTTGCAAAAAAATATTATTCCGCCTGGTAAGCGTATTCCTCTTTCGGAAATATCAGATCATGGGGAAAATGTTTATTCAATCATCACAAACGGCTCCATTGTAACGGAAACTACAGGTGAAACACACAGGATTTCGGAGGGTGAAACAATTTTTATATCGGCAGGGCATGAGCATATTGCTTATAATGACGGAAATGAAGACTGCGAAATCCTCTGCGTTCATATCTGATAGATATTTAAACATGAAGCCTTGAGAAATCAAGGCTTATTTTATGCTGTAAAAACGTCATTAACTGATACTAATAGCTTGCATGCTTAATTCTTGTCCTATATTGTCCCTAAATCCGTAAGCTTCAAGTGCTTTTACAGAATTGCTATTGTTCCTTGAAAGAAGCTTTTGAACAAGCCTCAAGGTATAAAATATCTGTTAAGAAGGCATAACACTAACAGGAGGTGTTCACTGATGGATATATTAGAACCTAAAAAATTCGAAATTCATAAAGATGGAAGTTATACAGAATGCCATTATGAACAAGTAAAGGCAGGAGACCATTTTAGAATGTTTCATCCGGATGGCCAGCCCTTCTTATATGAACATGATGACAATGAAACCTATCAGGCTGCATCACATCCATATTTTGATGATGAATTGGGTGTCTGGTTTATAGAGATTAAATAAAAAAATAAGGGATCTGAATTTTGAGGATTAATTCCTTTTTATGGAATTTTGACTTTTCTTCAAGCTTTTTCATTTCATCTTCATATTTTGTTTCTGTTTCTATCCGGCTCATGTCTATATGCCAGACTACCATTTCCTTCATTTCAGGCCCCATTAGCAGATACAGAAATAGCGCAAGGGAAGTTCCTCCTTTAGCAAGTTTGAAAAGAATTTGTTCCAATTAATTTTTCCTTTTTTATAAGTAATTGTATGGGATACATAAATAAGGTTCTGTATTTACAAATAGCAAGGTAATGCTGATTAAAGTGCAGGCGGTTAGGGCATACTTCTGAAAAATGATAAGGAGATTACCAATGAAATGCTCTATGTGTAAAAGAAAAAAAGAAATTGTCTACAATAATATGGGAAACCAATATTGTGATGATTGCTGGTCTGTCGTGACGATTCCTTATGACACTCTGGTAAGCCAGGGGATGGCTTATTTGCCGTCAAATGATGAGAAGCATCTCTAACATGCAGATGCAAAAAACCTTCCAAATATGACTTTTGGAAGGTTTTTCAGAAGAAGGGTTATGTCCAGATTTCTTCGGCTATTGAAACGACATGTCTAATCTTGTTCCATTGCTGTTCTTCTGTAAGAAGATTTCCTTCTTCAGTAGAAGCAAACCCGCACTGAGGGCTTAAGCATAACTGATTAAGATCTACATAATGTGCAGCTTCCTTAATTCTTTGCTTAATTTTCTGCGGATCCTCCAGTTCGCCATATTTAGAAGTTATCAGCCCCAATACAATTTGAAGATCATGCGTATTAACATAGCGCAGGGGTTCGAATCCGCCTGAACGTTCATCATCGAACTCTAAAAACAAGCCATCAACCTTTAATTGCCCAAAAATGATATCAGATACACTTTCATAACCTCCGCTTGCTGTATAAGAAGATTTGAAATTCCCTCTGCAGATGTGCATGGTAATGGTCATATCCTCGGGTTTTCCTTCGATGCTTTCATTGATGCAGCGTGCAAAAAGCTCTGCAAGCTCTTCAGAATTAAACCCTTTATCTACAATCTGCTTTTGTCCTTTCTCTGAGAAAAAAACGGACCAAGATGTATCATCAAGCTGCAGGTAGCGGCACCCTGCAGCATAAAATGCTTTTATGGCATCTTGATAGGCAGTTACCAGATCAGAAAACAGTTCATTTTTTTCCGGATACGCTTCTTTTTCTATATTCCCTCTAAAAAAAAGCATATTCGGACTTGGAATGGTAAATTTAGCAATATGGTCACCGGCCAAGCTTTGAAGGAACTTAAAGTCTTCAAGCATGGGATGATTCCCGAATTTTACCTTGCCAGTCACTTTCACTCCATGTGACTTCGTCTCGATACCATTAAATTGGATGCCTCTGTCTGTTTCATATAACTCAACACCATCCAGCCCGGATAAAAAGTCAAAGTGCCACCATGCGCGTCTGAACTCACCATCCGTTACGGCGGATAATCCCGCCTCTTTTTGCTTCTTAACGAGAGAAATAATTTCCTCATCTTCAATAGAACGCAGCTGATCAGCGGTAATTTCCCCGTTTTGTTTTTGCAAACGGGCTATTTTTATTCTTTCCGGCCTTAAAAAACTGCCAACATGGTCAGCTTTAAAGGGGCCTTTTAGCAGTGTCTTTGTCATAATCATTCATCCCCTTTTATTTAGTATACGATCTATTATACCGAAAAAATGTCCTGAAAAGAAATATTTATCGAAAATTCTATTTATTCCAAAAGGTCTCTGTCTTTTAAAGAAAATTAAAAAAGGCCTTCCAGGAAAATAGAATGTATACTTTAACTTAACATAGACTTTTTTTTAGTATTGTGTTGTTATATTAATAGGCAATATTTAAATTATTCCCTGGAGGAAACAATGAAAACTGAATTAGATTACTTGGGAGATTTAATCATAAAAAATAAAGAAGCTATTGTGAAAGAAGTTAACGAAATGAGATTAGAGGGAGTCTCTGCGGAAGAACGCAACCAGTTTGCTCATATTGAAAAAGAAATCCTTCAAAAGAGGGATGGTTTAATCAGCATGTTTGGTGATGCCCTTAAACAGTTATATGATGAAGAGGCAATGGATGCAAAGCTTGCAAAATGGGGCAAGGAAACCGGAGAATATATTTTCAATCTGGGCATTCCACTGGATGAAGCACTGCTCGATACAGCTGCATACCGGAAAAGCATATGGAAAGCAGTCAGCGCAGGGATTAATGAAAAAGGGATGTCAGCTGATTTGGTTCTCAAAGCTGGGAGCATTATTGACCCCTTGTTAGATAAAGCAGCCTACTTTTTCAGTTTGACTTTTATTAAATATCATCAAACAACGCTGGAAAATGCCAAAAGTGCATTTTTAGAATTATCAGTTCCTGTTGTTCCCCTAACCCAGGGAGTCGGTATTCTTCCATTGATCGGGAATATAGACACAGAAAGAGCGGCCTTATTAATGGAAGAAACCTTGAAGCAGGCAGGGAAATTAAAATTATCTCACTTAATCGTGGACCTGTCTGGTGTCATGATTGTGGATACAATGGTTGCAAATCAAATTTTCAAGGTAATAGATGCCTTAAGGCTGCTTGGAGTGAAGACAATTGTCACCGGTGTCCGTCCTGAAATTGCCCAGACTGTTATAAATATCGGCATCGATTTTAAAGATATCGAAGTAAAGGGTAACCTTCAGAAAGCCCTGATGGGATTAGAAAATATGCAAACGCCATAAGACATAGCGGAATTTTCTGCTTTGTCTTTTCCTTTTAATGTAGCCGGCAAGCCCTTTTTAGAGACGATTTTTCAGCAGATTACAGGTTATGGAGTACTGCTAGTGAAATATTATAAAACTTTTCGGCATGTTTTTATTTACTGCTTTTTAAAAAATATGTTATGAATATATTAACCATCTTTCCACTTTCCACATAAACTTATCAAAATAAAGTAGGACGTGACCTAAATTTGAATAAAATATCTTTGATCGCCAACTACCTGATAGAACATGCACATATATTAACAGATGGAATTGTTGATGAAATTATAAAAAATTTTGATTTTGAGGTTCCTGCAAAAGACATAGATGATGCACGAGTGATGTATGTAGAATTTCTTAAATTCCTGGGTGAATCCATTACATGTACGGAAGGTTCTGTACCTGAAAGCTTGATTAAATGGAGTAAGGAAAATGGCGAAAAAACTGCCCATTCAGGCGGGCATATATCTGATATTCTCCTTCGATATCCAGAAACAAGGATAGCTTTTGCAGATTATTTTCTAAAACTCGGATTAAAGCATCAGCTTAATACAGATGAGGTTGTTCTCATTCTAAAAAGAGTCAATCACATGCTGGATTTGAGTATTAATGAAACAGTATTTGCTTTTGAACGCCGCAATCAGGAAATATTGAAAACGGCTAAAAATGAGATAGATAAACTTTCATCACCAATTGTGCCGATCCAGGATGGACTTGCTGTACTGCCTTTAATCGGATCGATTGATTCTGACAGAGCAGATCATTTGATTAATACAGTTATCCCAAAAATCCCAGCTCATGAAGTCACTTGTCTGATTATAGACTTCTCTGGAATAATTACGATTGATACAACTGTTTCAAGCCATATTTTCAATGTTTATAAAGTTCTTCGCCTGCTGGGCATTCAGGTCATTTTTACCGGAATCAGGCCGGAACTTGCTTCGAGGGTGATTGAGTCAGGAGCTGACTTTTCTTCGTTCCAGGTGTATGCTACTGTCAAACAGGCAATTGAGGCCATGTGACTTGCCGCAAGATATCCAAATGAAAAACGGGCCATTTTCTTTAAAGGCGAAGAAGATGGCCTGTTTTGTTATGTAAGGTGCAAGTCTATCATTTTAAAAAGATTTTAGTGAATCCTCGATTTTTTGATTTGCTATAATATAAAATGACAATACAGAAAGGGGAACAATCATTGAATCGATTATTATTAGTGCTGGTTCTTTTTTGCAGCGCCAGTTTATTGGCTGGCTGCAATACCGTTCGCGTTCCTATGGAAATGAATCATAACATGAACAGTATGAATATGAATGTTACACCTACAAAGTCGGATTGGAAAACCCCAACTATAATGAAACCAAATAAACAGGTGCCGATCTCTATTTTTATCAAAGATAAGTCCGGCCAGCTTATTCAGAAATTCGATACTGTTCATGAAAAAAAGATGCACTTAATCATTGTTAACAAGGATCTTACATACTTCTCACATATTCATCCTGTTTATAAAGGGAATGGCCGCTTTGATATATCTGCCGCGTTTCCCGCAGGCGGGGACTATAAACTCATCTCCGAATTTACACCTAAAGGAAGCGGCGATAATGGTGTAGCCCAGCATGTGCTGCATATTTCAGGTGAAAAGCCTGCGGCAATGCCTATTGTGCCAGACACATCCTTAACCAAGACTATAAATGGAAAAGAAGTAACATTAACATTTGATCATGTTATGGCCCGCATGAATCTGAATATGACGTTCAAAATACGAGATGCCAAAACAAATAAACCTGCCAGTCTGCAGCCTTATTTAGGAGCTATGGGGCATTGTGTGGCAATCAGTGATGATTGGAACCATTACCTGCATATTCATCCGATGAAATCAGACTGGAAAAAGTCAAAGGTTACTTTCATGACAAGATTTCCTGAAAAGGGAACTTATAAAATATGGGGACAATTTCAGCAGGACGGACAGGTTTTCGTTGTTCCTTTTGTTGTAAAAGTTCCGTAAAAAGCAGCAATTGCTGCTTTTTTGCCTTTATACAACATATTGATATTTTCGGCTAAAACGTACGTTTGACCACTTTCTTTTAAGAGGGAAGATTGCTGTAATTTTGAAACTATGTGATACCGTTACGTTCTTTTTGAGATGGTGTGCTATAATTAAGTTTATTAAAAAAATTTCACAGCCTTGATTAAAGGCTGATTTTTTATATATTGCAATAAATTTATAGTCAGGAGTTTATGTCATGAATGCAATTGTTTTTGATTTGGAAACCATCCGTACTCATCAAAAGGGACAAGAGCGGCATATCATTGAAATTGGAGCGGTAAAGATAGACATGGAAGCAAATGCATCAGCAGCTATTGATGTTTTTCAGCAATATGTTATGCCTCCTGGTAATTATATACCCAAGAGCTCCCGCCAAATGATAGGCATGAAAAAGGAAGAAATGAAAAATGCTATTTCTCTGCAGAAAGCTATAAAGAAGCTAAAAGAGTGGATAGGCGAAGAAGATTATCATCTTTGCAGCTGGAGCAGGTCAGATTTGGATATTATTCAGCATAATTATATAGTTAATAGATTTGATGTCAACTGGGTAAAAAATTACAATGATATCCAGCTTCCGATTTCTCGGGCCCTGTCGGATATAAATCACGTTTTAGGGCTGAAAAAAGCAATTGAATTAGGAGAAATCCCTATGGAAGGCAAATGGCACAGCGGATTGGCTGACTCTATCAATACAGCCAATCTCCTTGTTAAATACCGCCATGCTGTAGAGCTGAAAAAGACGGCAATTTATGAAGTGTTTTCTATATTCAGCAGCAGGTTATATACCACATGCAAAGAATGCAAAGAAACAAAATACCATACTGAATTTTTTAAAAAGCGCACAACATGCCTTTCTTGTGAAATTGAGAAAAAAATGCAATATGAGCTGCAAAAACAGGAGAAAACGACTTCTGAAGAAGCTATTACAACAAAGTAGGTTTTATTATAGCTGAGTCCAAAACAGTATTGAAGAATAGAAATAGCCCGTAATCCTTACTGGCTTTGATGCATGTTATCAAAATATATTGAAAGAATGCAGATGACCGGAAAGTCATCTGCATTCTTTTCGCTGGTATGTAAACGCTATCTTTGTTATCCTTTGGATACAGAAACAGACAACTCAGGAAATATTCTAGAGATGTTCAATTTATACTGGAGAAGATGATTATTTTAGAAATGGGGAGAAGAAAACATGGTCTACCAGGCAGCTGAAAATCGATACGAAAGTATGAAATATAATCGGAGCGGAAAATCAGGACTTATGCTTCCTGCCATTTCACTTGGGCTTTGGCATAATTTTGGCGGTGTTGATACATTTGAAAATGGCCGGGCTATGCTAAGGCGAGCCTTTGATCTTGGAATTACCCATTTTGACTTGGCAAACAATTATGGTCCGCCTGCTGGATCTGCAGAAGAACTGTTTGGGGAAATGCTGAAAACTGACTTTGCTCCTTATCGTGATGAAATGATTATTTCCACTAAAGCTGGCTATTATATGTGGCCTGGCCCATACGGAGATTGGGGTTCGAGAAAATATCTTACGGCAAGCCTGGACCAGAGCTTAAAACGGATGGGGCTTGACTATGTTGATATATTTTACTCACACCGCCCTGACCTGAATACTCCGCTTGAAGAAACGATGGGTGCGCTGGATTCTATAGTACGGCAGGGAAAGGCCCTCTATGTGGGCATTTCAAGTTATAGTGCGGAGCAAACAGAAGAAGCGGTTAAAATCTTGAATGGTTTAGGCACACCGCTTGTTATTCATCAGCCAAACTATTCTATGCTGAACAGATGGATTGAAGATGGCCTTCAGGATGTTCTGCAGGAAAATGGCGTAGGATCGATAGCCTTTTGCCCATTAGCGCAGGGATTGCTGACCAGCAAATATCTCCATGGAATTCCGGACGGGTCAAGAGCTTCAAAATCTACAGGTGCACTTAGCGAAGAGCGGGTCACAGAAGACGTAATCAGCCGGGTGCAAAAGCTGAATAACCTGGCTTCAGAACGGGGCCAGAATCTTGCGCAAATGTCCCTAGCGTGGGTATTAAGAAATGGCAGGGTAACATCAGCTTTAATCGGTGCAAGCCGTGTAAGCCAAATCGAAGAAAATGTAGAAGCGCTTAATAATCTGGATTTCTCACAGGATGAGCTTGAAATCATTGAAAATATTCTGAGCGGCGGAACTGATGAAAAATAATCTTAACTTTAAGACCCAGCCGATAATAATAGAATGCATCCAAAATCCCTGCTGCGTATGATAAGCAGGGATTTTTTGCTTTGAACGGAAGTTTACTGAGAAGGCATCATAATCGGGCTGATTATACCAAAACAATATGTATGCGTCAGCCAACTGTCTAATCGCCGGGCTTTTTGTTGCAATTTATTAGTGAAAAGGAATATGATAGTAAAGGATTATTTAAGAGATAAGGGACAAATTAATTGAAATGAAAGAGGATTTAAAACATGATTAATTTAAAAAGTGAACGAGAGATAGAGTTAATGCACGAAGCAGGAAAGCTGCTGGCTGCAACACACAGGGAAATTGCAAAAATGATTAAACCAGGTATTACTACAGCCGATATTGAAGAGTTTGTCGAAAGGTACCTAGCCGAGCACGGTGCTACGGCAGAACAAAAAGGCTATCAAGGTTATAAGTATGCAACATGTGCTTCAGTAAATGACGAAATCTGCCATGGCTTTCCTACGAAAAAACCTCTTAAAGAAGGCGATATCGTTACAATCGATATGGTTGTGAATTTAAACGGCGGTTTAGCTGACTCTGCTTGGACATATCCTGTCGGCGAAGTTTCAAATGAAACCGCCCGCCTTCTTGAAGTGACAAAGAACTCGCTTTATAAAGCCATTGAACAGGCGCAGGCAGGCAACAGGCTAGGTGACATCGGACATGCCATTCAATCATATGTTGAAGGCGAAAAATACTCAGTTGTCCGCGATTTCACCGGACATGGCATAGGAAAAACCATTCATGAAGATCCGACGGTCCTGCATTACGGCAAACCAGGTAAAGGCATGAGACTAAAGGAAGGGATGGTCATCACTATTGAGCCAATGGTTAACGCCGGCACATGGCATTCTAAAATGGATAATAACGGATGGACTGCCCGCACTGCGGACGGGAAACTCTCAGCGCAGTATGAACATACCATTGTTATTACAAAAGAAGGCCCTAAAATTTTGACTGAACAATAAAAAAAAGACCTGAAAGCCAGAACACACACTGGTTTCAGGTCTTTTTTTTATCATTATCCACAAATAGAACATAGGTTCTCATACCGGTAAAAAGAGCATTTTGACCATTTTCATAAAAATTCTGGGCAGATTTGTTAATTTCGGTAATTACAAAAAGGGAGAGCGGATTATGTAATAAAATTATAAACTGCTGGAATTTCGGAAAACAGGGATTTGTCAAAAAAACCAGGGCAAAAAACATGGTGTTCCTCTTGTAACGAGATCTTTTTATTCATAATAAGTCAAAGGATAGTCAGCAAACAAAAAATATTTCAAAAATAACCTCGCTAGAATATATATTCATCTCATCTATCATTATTATTATTGAAAAATGAATGTATGTTCCATTAAGAGGGTAAAAGTTCTATAAACATAAAATTTATAGATTAGCAGGAATTTTCGTCTGTGATATAGAACACATATTCTATCGAGCTGTTTGTTAAACGAAATGCTCTAAAGATAGGGGATGAAAGAATGGAGAAAGGCCAAAAAGATGTCGTAACCGTTGAAACGACTGGATTAAGCCAGCGTGAATTTTTAACTCTTTTTTTGCTGCATACCTTATCACTGAAATCTAACTATCCGAGGGCAATCCACCAGGATTTAAAAAGTATGTTTACTGGAAAGGTGCATAGCTATGACTATTTATGTAAAATCGCCAATAATCTTGTCGAATCTGGTCACTTAGAATTATACACGAATAAAAGAAGAAATTTTTATAAAATTAATTTAAAAGGCAAAGAATTACTGTCCTGGTATCATGGCAACTTTGCTGTCAGGCTCAAAGAAGTTAAAAAGGTCATTGACAGGTTCATGTTTGATCTAACTGGTTCTGGTATAAATCCCCCGGTGCAGCATGATCTCCCTGAAGAATACCGAAGCTACTTTTCGAAAATTATCTCCGTCAAAGATTTGGTCCGGTACAGTACTCTTAAGGTCGCATTCCACAGAAAAACCTTTTATATGGGAGAGGTGGGGGAACTGCTAAAGGCGAAATTCGGCTGGATAGCAAGCAATGGGTATTTATATGACTTATCACACGAAATGGAAGAAGGAGACCTGCTGATTGGCTGGTGGGAAAGCGAAAAACGCACTAAACGCCAGCTTCGGATTACCCCGGAAGGAGAACATCATTATAAGCAAATAGCAGATTCTGCTGCCTACCGGGTACAGGAAATCCAAAAATATATTTCAGCAGTATTAACCTTTTTAGGTGAAAATGAAGAAACGGGTTCAAATCAAAGTAAGGGTGAGTAAACAAATGCAAATACAGGCAAAGCATTCAGTATTGCAGAATAAAATGAATACTTTCCGCACACGACTTCATCAGATTATTATTATGTAAACAAACATCAAAGTGACCGCCTAAGGGCTGCTTAGATGTTTGCAGTGTAAAATATAAAAGAAGTACTCTACGTCCGGATAAGTGTATTCAGAGCTATCTGAAGGGCATCGCAGACCCAAATGCCTGATTCTGCTGATCTATTGAATTTCTTTCGCTGTCATCGGTGCAAATTTGAACAAGATTAAAGCTAACTATAAAGGCACTTCATTTATACAATACTTTGAGGAGTGTTAAAATGGATTTTAGAGTTTCATATACGAAAGGATGAGTTAGGTGTCTTTTTTTCAAACAGAGGAACAAAAAGAATATATCAATAAACTGGAACTAGCCATTGCCTCTTTTTCCGAAAGAGAACAAGAGCTTGATGAAAGCAGAAGTTTTCCATACCAAAATATTCGTGAATTAAAAGATTTTGGGTATACTGCTTTAACTTTGCCTAAGGAATACGGAGGCAGGGGCGGCACTTTGTATGACTTTCTGTTAGGGCAGGAACTTATTGCATCGAAATCCGGCTCAACAGCTCTTTCAATTGGCTGGCATTTAGGCGGGATCATGGAAATCAATGAACGGAAAAATTGGAACAGCGAAGTCAAAGAAGAATTAATGAAGAATGTAGCAAAAGGAGCTTTGGTAAACAGGGCGGCAACTGAGCCAAAAACAGGCAGCCCAACCAGAGGCGGAAGGCCAGAGACTACAGCCATATTGGAAGGCAGCAGCTATATTATCACTGGCAGGAAAACATTCACAAGCCTTTCTCCCATGCTTGATTATTTTATTGTAAGTGCATGGGTGCCGAAAGACGAATCCATTGGCTGGTTCCTTATACATCGTGATTCAGCTGGAGTGAGCATTGAAGAAACGTGGGATGTGATCTCCATGCAAGGAACCGGCAGCCATGACT
Source organism: Bacillus sp. MUM 13 (assembly GCF_001866725.1). NCBI lineage: Bacteria > Bacillati > Bacillota > Bacilli > Caryophanales > Bacillaceae > Bacillus > Bacillus sp. MUM 13. The sequence continues at coordinate 80,542 of NZ_MLYQ01000025.1, read as the reverse complement.
TGGTAATGGATTCTGTTAAGGTAGATACAAAATATTACGTGGAAAATCAAACTAAACGATCTGCAAAAGGTGCTCCATGGCTTCTACATATTCCGGCTTGTTATATTGGAATTGCAGCTGCAGCAAGGGATTATAGTGTTTCCTTTGCTAAAACGTATACTCCAAACAGCTTGCCAGGCCCAATAGCGGAGCTTCCAAATGTACAAAGGTTGATTGGTGAAATGGATCTAGAGCTTCTTCAAGCAAGGCATTTCCTTTATTCAGTTGCTGAAAAATGGGAACAGCAGCCCAAGGAGCATGAAAAACTTACCGTCGATTTGGCTGCTGTCAAAACAAGTATTACTAATAGTGCCATTAAAATCGTCGATATGGCCATGAGAATTGCAGGAGCACAAAGCTTGCAACGAAAAAGCCCCTTACAGCGTTTTTATCGTGATGTACGTGCAGGACTTCACAATCCGCCCATGGATGATGCAGTCATATCTTTGCTGGCAAAAACAGCTTTATCAGAAGAATAGACAATTAGCCGCCTGATATCAAAGGCGGTTTTTATTTTGGAATAAACACATTCATTACTGCAGCAGACCGCTTGAGCATAAATATATTATCTGATAAGGCAGCAAAACATTGACCGGGAGATATTATGTAAACTGAATAGAGGAAGAGTTAAAATTTCTAAAAGCAAGCGAAATATTTATTAATATTATTAAGCCGATTATTAAATAATATATAGAATGGAACCAATGAACCTGGGAATGAATGTATGATTTGAATAAAATCAGACCATATTCCAGATAGCCATATAAGTTCCTCATAAAATACACTGTTAAACTGTGTACATAAACACATAAACATACATCCGAACGGTGGTTTAATGAATTGTTTTTTTATTAATGAAATAAAAGCTGATATCATTCCAAAATTTTTCTTTTGTCTCAATATAAGTAGTATTCTTGGTTTGTGAGACAAAATCTTATATAATCTGATGACTTCCTATAATATATATTATGTAAACTAGAAAAATAGATAAAATAATACAAACAGTATTTGGCTTTATGTCTTCTGCCCTTTCCTTCTTTCGTAATTCGCACCAGGTAATGATCCGGTGTCCGGTCATAAACCATAGTCATCAGAGTTCTGACTATGGTTTATTGTTTATGTTCTATCACAAACCCGTATAGTGCAGCCCAGTACATAATCTTCTAATATTAAGATCTATTACGCATTTTTTCTATATGGCAAAAGATAAATGAATCATCCAACCTTCATATATTGCATTTGATCTCAGCACGAGCTATTCAGGAAATCGTCATCTTAGGTTTAGTACCCCTGATTCTATTGTAATTGAGCCTGAGCAAATTCCATTGTATTATAGACCGAGTTCCAATGATGGCTCTTTTTAAAATTTTATCCTTATTCAACAGGATCGCCGCCAAAGGATTCAGAAGTAAATTGCCAGGTAGCCCTATCAGCTGCTATTTTACGGAATTCCTCCGGTTCAATCCAATCTTGTGGCTGAAATTCATTAATTGGTACAAGTTCCAGGTGGTTTGTACCTTCCTCTGCATTTATGTTTTCTACAATTTCACCATACTTTTTGTAATAATTCTCTTTTTGCTCTGGAGTTAATTTTAAAGTAATTATTGACAAAACTCTTTCTTTGTTTGCGGCAGGGATATTCATAGCCTCTGTTGATTGTCCATTAGTCATATCTTCCGCAGATTTTTTTGCTGCATTTGTACTGCATCCAGCTAACATACATGCTCCAATTAAAATCCCTGTATAAAAATAATTCTTCACCGTTTTCCCTCCTCTGTAATCTTAATATTACCATAAATATCCAAAAAATCAGTATGCTTTTAATTAAAGGCGCCTTTTCTTAAAGATTGTTGTTAACAAAGTTTAGGGAAATATCCTATATTAAAAAACAGACGGCAACACATACCGCTGCCGTCTGTTTTTTAATATTTAATTGCTTTGCGAATATCGACGTTAGTTATTTGCTGAGTGCTTTCAGCTTATCCAAGGCTTGATTCAAGTACTCTTGTCCTTTGTTCATATGGCTTGTAAACTCTTCTATAAGAGACGCATCCATATTATTGTAGGCTTTTAAATAGTTATCATTGGCGGCTGCTGTAAAAAAACGGACGGCAGCTCTATCACCCTGCTGCCGTCCGTTTCCTTATTTAATTGCTTTGCTGACCTTCAGCTTCTTGCCTTTAATGGTTGTGTTCTCCATTGCCTGAAGCACCAATGATCCTTTTCCATTAAGGATATCTACATATGACAATGTATCCTGAACAGTAATGATGCCAATATCGTCTGCAGTGACTCCGGGGATTTTTGCAATCGTTCCTACAAAATCGACAGCACGGATTTTTTTCTTTTTTCCGCCGTTGAAATGCAGTTTGGTGATATCTTGATTGATGCGTGCTGTTTTATTATTTCTTACAACACGGCGCCCGCTGATTTTTTCTTCAAAAGCCGCTCTGCTTTTTTCAACTTCCCCTGCCGCTGGAGCCTTTTTAATATCCAGCTGGAAGCCGATGTATCTTTCGATGGCTTTTACGAACTTTTCTTCATATGGTGTTGCAAGCGTAATCGCTTTTCCTTTCTTGCCGGCGCGTCCTGTTCTGCCGGTACGATGCACATAGCTTTCCTTTTCCATGGGAACATCAAAGTTAATGACAAGGGTGACATTGTCGATATCAATCCCTCTTGCCGCCACATCTGTTGCTATCAGATAGCGGAAATTCCCCATTTTGAAACCATCCATCACAGCAAACCTGTCTTCTTGTTCCAGTCCTCCATGAAGTCTTTCACATGAATAACCGGCTTCTTCCAATTCAGCATATACTTTATCTACGTTTTCTTTTGTTCTGCAAAAGATGATGCAGCTTTCAGGATTCTCAACAACAGTCACATCTTTAAGTAAAGAAATTTTATTGTGTTCCTTCCCCTGGATTAAAACATGTTCGATTGTTTCGGTCGTAATCCCTGTTGCTTCAATTTCTACATTCACCGGATTTTTCATGTATTTATGACAAAGGTTTTCAACGTCTTTAGGCAAAGTTGCAGAAAATACCATTGTCACTCTATTTGAAGGAAGCTTTTCAATAATCGCTTCTACTTCATCAATAAACCCCATATTTAGCATTTCATCGGCTTCATCAATAACCAGGTACCTGACTTGGCTTAAATCCAATGTTCCTCTTTCGATATGGTCCATTGCACGTCCTGGTGTGCCGACGACAATATGTGTTTTTTGCTTCAGTTCTTCTTTTTGTTTAGCGAAAGGTTCTTTTCCGTAAACAGCCATAGCCTTAATGCGTTTGAATCTCCCGATATTCGTGATATCATCACGGACCTGAACAGCAAGCTCTCTTGTTGGAGTCAAAATAAGTGCCTGTGGCTTCTTTTCTTCCCAAATAACGTTCTCGCAGACAGGAATCGCGTAGGCCGCTGTCTTGCCGCTTCCTGTCTGGGATTTTACAACAAGATCCTTGTTATTCAATGCATCTGGTATTACTTCACCTTGAACCTCTGTAGGCTTTTCATATTTTAATACAGTCAAAGCTCTTTTAATTTCGTCACTTAAATGATAATCCGCAAAATTTCTTTCATTCATGTAAAAACCTCGTTTTTTTATATTATCGGACTTATATGTAGTATTTTCTCAATGAAATAACATATGCAAAATCTGACTATGCTCCATTATACTTGAAATCGGTGCTAAAAGGGCGATTTACGGGAAGTGCTGCAGATGGAATTTTCAAAAGAAGAAAAAAAAGCCGCAGCCCAAAGCTCTTTATAAAGCCTTTACTGAGCTGGGGCATACGGTTTATGTTCATCTCTGCCATTGATTTTATCGATTTTATCGACAAACATCTGAAACACTTTCTTTTTTTCTTCCAGATCTTTTATGGTATCTTTCAATTGGTTCACTTTTGTTTCAAAAGGCTTATGATACAGCTCTTTAATATTTCGGATGATTTCGTCGTTGATTGTTGACTGGACCACTTGCTTAGTGATATTAAACTTATAGGAGTACACCTGCAGTTCGCGTTTGACTTCTTCGTACTCTATTTCTATTTCATTTAATAGATTGCTTATTTCTTCTTTCCATTCTTCCAGTGATTTTTTCACATGCGATTCCATGTTCCATCTCCCTAACTGAATCATTATGTATATATTGATAAACTTCCATTCCTAAAATAGTATCAATAATTCGTTGCAGTTTCTTTTCTGCAGGGTTACATAATTAATACTTTTTATTAAGAAGGTATAACAGGAACAATGACTTTTGCATGGAAATAGTATGTATACCAGGTTAATCTTATAATATTTTTGAGTTTTGTTTGTATTCTTTATAAGAATAAAGAAAAAGCTTTCGCTCGACCCTGCCCTTTTCACCGATGAATTTGTACCAATTTTGTCCAATGTAAAAAGGATTTGTCAGCATCTTTTCAACAATGCTGCTTAAAACCGTTTCTGCTTCTGATTCTTCGATTTTTGACCTGCAGGATAATGCCAGTACAAAATAAGGCTTATCACTGTCAAACTCCAGTGACTGAAGATGGAATAAATCCTTATGATTGCGGTTAAACTCCTCAAGTACTTTTTCAAGGCTGTCATTTGCGTCTATTTCATATCGTTCAGCCTCCGACCAGCTTGTAATGAGAGGATCATTAAGCGATAAAGTCAGGATATAAAAGGCTGCAAAATCTTTTGGATTAAATGTTCCTTGCGTGCTGCTGTTTGGTTCTTCGGGTAAAACGATATAGTCTTTATAATCCGCGAAAAAATCCCCATCCATTTTTTCCCCATCCTTCTTTAGGCATACTGCCCTATTAGCGTGATATCATCGGTATTTATAATAAGGTTCTATTTCAAATATATTGAATTTTCGAAGAAATATAAAGAGAAATTTTCCAGATGCCCCAATGAAATTAATTCCAGCAGTTTAAAACAAAAGAGAAGGAGTCTATGCCTTCTCTAAAAGTTTTCAGTCTTCCTGATCAGCCATAACTTCATCAAATGCCGCTGATACTTTTTCAAATTCCTCATCGCTTTCGATCGATGTCAAATTTCCATCTCTGCCGACTCTTAGAAAAAATACATCAATATCCTCATTTGAAACTTCCTGAATATCTTCCACAAGGGAAACAGCGGCATATTCTGTACCAGTAATATTGATTGTTCCCAGGACTTCAACATCCTGTTTGCCGCCATTTTCATCCTCGACCTGAAGCACCTTGCCTGTTTCTATTTGTTCCATTTTTCTATCTCCTTTCGATACAGTAAAAATTGTTCATCTACTGTATAGATTCCCATACTAGTGTATTTTCAATCCTTATAAACAATACGGCCTGAGTAAACCACTATTGAACATTGAAAAAATTACTGCTGTGATTTTCTGAATCCTGCTTTAACCGCTTCATTTTCCGTGCAGAACATTTTCTCAGGTTTTGTTGCTTTATAAAAATGCTGTCCGGGCATATGATAAATCTTTGCGCCTCTCGAACTGATATTCCCTTTAATATCACATGCCCTGTTCAATGAATGGTTCTCTTGGGGTTTTGGATTTTGTGGTGCATCACCGCTGTTTCCTTTTTTGTCAAGAGCTGTTGATGCAGCATTTGTGTCAAACCCTTTATCTGTAGCATAGTTTTCTAACGACCAAATTCCAGCTCTCTTTTGCTGTGCTTTCCTTTGGATTGCATAAAACTGGCCTGTATATTTCGTGTTTGGAGGATATATGTAGGCTACACGCGCAAGACCTTTTTCTAATAGAGTTTCGTTAAACATTTTACCGTCCGCGTAAATATAGCCAAGCAATCGGCCGTACTTGTCCCTGCCCATATTGATGCCTGGCTCTAATTCTATCTTTCGGCCAGAGTAAAGAATTTTCTTCGTGAATTGTGCTGCCTCTAGTCCAAAAGGCTGTACGCCAAGGCGCGGATGATGCGTTTCAGGTGTATCGACGCATAGCATTCTGACCGTTTCCACTTTTCCGTTAAGTTTAATTTTCACAGTGTCCCCGTCCACCGCACTTACTACCGAAGCAGGAAGCCTGTCTTTTTTAGTTTGATCCTGCACTTCAGCAGTTTTTTTGGAACTTGCCGGCGCATTAGTATCGGGAGGGACAACGCTTTGTTTTTGTTCCTGCTGGGAATCTGATCTGGAACCCTTGTATTCAGTGCCAGAGCAGCCGCTCAGCAGCAATGCAGATAAGGTTCCTGCAGTAAGTAAAAAATGAAAAGTCTTTATCATCCTGATAACTCTCCTTTGTTATAATAAGGCCAAAACAGAGTTATCATAGCATTTTATAGAGATTTTAAACAGAGGATTTTGTCATGGCAGGCAAAACCGATTGTCCTTAAACAGAGGAACAGACTGAAAAATGTTCTTAGATGCTGTAAATTCAATTTCTTCTTCAAAATCCATTTCCGACAGCATTCTCCCCACTCTTGATTCTTTTAAGATGATGCCGGCTTTATTACTGTTTCCGCAATAAAAGAGATAGGCCGCTTTTGCGGCATCAGTAAGATCCCACTTTTTTATATCATTCTCAAGCAGACAACTAATGAAATGTCCAGCCCCAAAAAAATCCTCGATGTTGAATTCTCCAGATGACCCAGAGCATATCAGCAGGATTGTTTCATTTTTGTGAAGCTCTAGAATGTGATCAGCAACTGCCTGGCTGTTCATCAGCGATGCAGCATAAACGCTTTTTGCTGAAGAGGAATTCCTGATTGCAACAGTTCCGTTCGTTGTGGATAAAATAACCGTCTTGCCCAGCACCGCTCCTTTAAGTGACAATGGATTTGGCGAAAGAAACCCGTCAATGGTCTTGCCTTCGTACTCACCGGAAAGGATATAGCTGTCATTCGCCCTACCAGCCCCTTCTTTCCTTGCTTCATCACCATCTTGGACAGGGATGACTTCAGCTGCCCCGAATGTGAGTGCAGCAGTTATCGTTGATGTAGCTAACAGGATATCAAATACAACAGCAATTTTATCTTCCAGATTTTTTTCCTTGTCTATTTCTTCTTTTTTGAGCAAAAGATGTATTTTGGCCATAAACTGCGCTCCTCATTCATTGTTTATATCCTATTTGAGGACACATGGAAGGCATGCTGAATAAGTGTCTTAACAAATACGTTTAAATTAGCAAAGCGCACGTCCTGTGTCTGTCCTTTCTTCCAGCGGAAATAAATTTGCTGGCATATGACGGCAAGCTTGAAGTAAGCGAAAGTTAAGTAGAAGTTCATATCAGATACATCTCTTCCTGTTTTTCTGCTATAGGCCTTGATAAATTCATCTCTGCTAAAAAATCCAGGTTGTGCGGTTATTGGTATATCTCCCATTCCCTTTTTCAAATGAGGGGGATCGTCATGCTGAATCCAATAGCTCATCGCAGCACCAAGGTCTGCAAGCGGATCGCCGACTGTGGCCATTTCCCAGTCAAAAAGACCGATCATTTCTGTAAGATCTTCATTAAACATGGCATTATTCAGTTTATAATCATAATGTATGACAGCCGGCTCCTGTGAAATTGGGATATGGGCAGCCAGCCAGTCCATAAGCTGAAGTGCGCCTGGAATTTCATCCGTGGCGGCACGGTGATAGCGGCTGATCCAGCCATGTACCTGGCGTTCGAGGAAACCATCCGGCTTTGTCATCTCTGGAAGCTTGGTGCGTTTATAATCAACAGCATGCAAAGATCCCAGTGAATCTACCATGGCAGTTGATATAATACGGCACAATTCAGGCGTCGCCGCTGAATTGTCAGGGAAACCTGTGTCAAGCACTACTCCATGTTTTCTTTCCATAATAAAAAAAGGATATCCCAGTACGCTTGGATCTGCGAATAGAAAAGGCTTTGGGGCAGCGGGGAAATGAGGCTGTATCTCTTTTAATATATGATATTCTCTTTCTACGTCATGGGCCTTTGGCGCCAATGGTCCGAGAGGCGGCCTGCGCAGAACTCCCTCCCAGTCTCCCGCTTTCAGGGAATATGTTAAATTGGAACGGCCTACATTGAATTGCTCAATAACCAGAGGGCTATCGGGTAAATCCATAAAAGAACTCTTTAAGTAGTCTTCCAATCTTGCATTATCCAGTTCTTCGCCTTTTCTGACAGGGATGACATCTGAAGTCATGGCTACAGCTCCTTTTAATGTAATACCAAGAAATTCTTTCATTATGCGGTTAACACGTATACCGGCATGAAACTGAGAGACTTTAAAGCAGTCAGCTTCTTTTAATTCCTTTCAAAATCATTCCTGTGTAAACATCAGCGAGTTCTTCTTCGCTCAGTTCACCTTCTGGGTTGAACCAGTTATAGCTCCAATTCGTGATGCCTAAAATCCCGAATGTAAGCATGTCTGCCCTGTATTCATCCGAAAATTCCCCTGATGATATGCCATGTTCAATCAGTTTTTGGTAATTTTCACGAAAAACATTGCGTTTATGTTTGATTTGCTTCATATGCTCATCACTTAAATGACGCATTTCCCTGAAAAATATCCGTGCACTTTTCTTTTGGGATTTGATATTTGAGATAACCATATAGATTAATTTGTGAAGTTTATCAGAACAGCTTAACCCGGGTTCATTAATAATCAATTCCTGCTCTACTATAAGATCATCAATATATCCTAGATGAATATCCTTAAGAAGTTCCTGTTTGCTGCTGAAATAATAATAAAACGTTCCTTTTGTCACACCTATTTTTTCCACGATTTCCTGAATGGAGGTCTCCTTGAATCCCTGTCCATCGAAAAGGTGTATGCTTGCTTCAATTATTTTTTGCTTCATAAGCTATGATCCTCTCATGTTTTCTGCTGGTGCTGCGTGTAAGTTCCGATAGAGGCCACCCTTTTATTATAGATTGCGGTTTTTTAATACCTTTGCAGTTAGCTTCTGTAAAAATAGACTTCATAAAAGCTACATGGCATGTGATCCGCCATCAACAATCAATGTCTCTCCAGTGATAAAATCAGATGCAGAAGATGCGAGAAATAGTGCGGCACCTTTTAAATCGTGATTTGATCCGAACTTACGGAGGGGAGTGCCTGCCAATATGGCATTGCCGCCTTTTTCTATTAGAGCTGCCGACATTTTGGTAGGAAAGAATCCCGGTGCGATTGCATTGACATAAATACCCCTTGGTCCCCATTTAACTGCAAGGTCTTTAGTAAATGCTATGACTGCTCCTTTGCTGGAACTGTAGCCGATAGCATCCATATACCGCGGGTCAGAGCCTTTTATTCCGGCTACGGAGGCGATGTTGATGATTTTTCCGTATTTCTGCTGCAGCATTACTTTGCCGGCAGCCTGTGACATAAGGAAGGTTCCCGTTACATTGACATTCAATACTTTTTCCCAGGCATCAAGAGGCATTTCCTCTGCAGGGGCCCCCCATGAAGCACCGCTATTATTGACTAATATGTCAATTGCCCCAAATTCGTCCAGAGTTTTGCTGATTACATGCTCAACATCTTCACGATTGGTGACATCGCATTTAATAGCCAAGGTGCGAATGCCGAGCCTTTTTAATGACTCGCTTGCTTCAAGACAGGCTTCTTCTTTCCTGGAACAAACCACTACATGTGCCCCCGCTTCAGCAAAGCCTTCTGCTATTTGGAGGCCAAGTCCTCTTCCTCCTCCTGTAACAATAGCTGCCTTTCCAGACAGATCAAATAGTTCTTTCACGTGCATGCTCTCTTCCTCCTTTTCATAAGAAAATCAAATACCTGCTTATATGTGCTTTTTGAGCTCATATCGTGCAATGGCTCTTTTGTGGACTTCATCTGGCCCATCGGCCAACCGTAAGGTCCGTATGTTGGCCCAGCTGGAAGCAAGGACATAATCATCGCTAACACCAGCGGCACCGTATGCCTGAATGGCCCGGTCGAGAACCTTCAATGCCATATTTGGCGCAGCAACCTTTATCATGGCTATTTCTGCTTTTGCATCTTTATTGCCTACTGTATCCATCATATATGCCGCCTTCAATGTAAGCAGTCTGGCTTGTTCAATATCCATCCGAGATTCAGCAATCCATTCCTGGATCACTCCCTGATCTGAAAGCCGCTTTCCAAAGGCCTGCCTGTCAAGCACTCGTTTGCATAACTCTTCAAGAGCTCTTTCTGCAGCTCCTATCGTTCTCATGCAATGATGGATCCTTCCAGGCCCAAGCCTTCCCTGTGCTATTGCAAACCCTTTTCCTTCTTCCCATATCATATTGGAGGCTGGCACACGCACATTGTCATAGTGGATTTCAGCGTGGCCGTGCGGTGCATGGTCATAACCAAAAACAGAAAGTGTCCGTTTAATTTTTACACCTTTCGTTCCAAGAGGAACAAGAATCATTGACTGCTGTTCATATTTAGGGGCAGAAGGATTGGTTTTACCCATAACGATGGCAATCTTGCAGCGCGGGTCACCGGCTCCCGATGACCACCATTTGGTTCCGTTTATCACGTACTCATCACCATCAAGTGTGATGCTTGCCTTAATATTTGCTGCATCAGAAGAAGCTACATCCGGCTCGGTCATTGAAAAACATGACCGGATTTCGCCATTCAATAATGGATTCAGCCAGCGCTCTTTTTGTTCTTTGGAACCATATCTGCTGAGAACCTCCATGTTTCCTGTATCAGGCGCAGCACAATTAAAGACCTCTGGAGCTATGCTCGAACGTCCCATAATTTCACAAAGCGGCGCATACTCGAGATTGGATAGAGAGGCTCCTCCATCCGGAAAAAAAAGATTCCAAAGCCCTTTTTCTTTTGCTTTTTCCTTCAGCTCTTCCATAATAGGAGGAATGGATGAAAATCTGTCTGCCTTATTGATCTGTTCATGGTAAATTCTTTCATTAGGGTATATGTAATCCGTCATGAATGCATCAAGTCTTGCCTGATAATCTTTTACTTTGCTGGAATACTCAAAATTCATAGTGACCCTCCTTTTTTAGCGGAAGAGGACGGGGCTGCTGTCCTCTTCCTGCAGTGAATCATATAGACGAACCAGTATTGATAGCGCTGTCATTATTGCTGTTTAATAGATTTGGTAAAAGACTTGGCCTTTAATAACTTCTTTGTCTGCTTGATTAACAGCCTCCACATTGAATTGCAGCATAGTATCTTTTTTATCCTTTAAGGAAGCCCTTAATGTAATGATATCGTCAAGAAATACCATTCCTCTGAATCTGATGCTATAATCCCTGATGAATCCCTCATCATAGTAAGGTGTGAAAATCTTGGCCAAATTGCCCATCGACCACATGCCATGAGCAATTATCCCAGGCAAGCCTGCCTTTTTGGCTTCTTCATCAATGGTATGAATCGGATTGTAGTCTCCTGAAGCACCGGCATATTTAATTAAATCAAGTCTTGAGACAGGGGCAAGATTAATTTCCTGCAGGACTTCTCCTGTTTTCAGTTCTGCGAGTTTCTTCATACCATCAAAACCTTTCTAACCGCTTCTGTTATGATCACAACCTGTTTGGATGAAAAAATGGCACTTCCTTCTTTGCTTTCACCATAGCTCTCCAATACCAAAAAACCCATTTCTCCATTTGATCCGCTTTTCTCGTAATAGTCTTTTACAGTTGAAAAGCAGTAAATTTCTTCACCAGCCAGAAGTGGTCTTTCGTAATGGTAGACCTGCTCACCGTGAATTAGGCCTTTGTTTGGCAAATGGATGCCTTCGATCTCCCCGTAGTCAAAGACCCGAGGGAAAGTGGGAGGAGCTATATTGGTCCTGAATCTTGAATTTAATCCGGTTTCCTCATCAAAATAGATAGGATGAAGATCTCCGATGGCTTCTGCAAATTTTTTTACAGCCCCGTGTTCTACTGTATTTTTAACTCTATTGGATGATCGGCCGATACATTCTTTAAACAAGACAAATGCACATCCCTCATTATTTTAGTTTTTTGGGCCCCCTGCTACATAAAGCACCTGGCCATTGACAAAGGAAGATGCTTCATCAGCAAAAAATGCTACCGCATTTGCTATATCTGATGGCTTTCCGCTTCTGCCTGCAGGTATAGTGCTGACGCTTGCTTCTATTAATTGTTCGAAGGTAATGCCGATTCTGCTGGCGGTTTCTCTTGTCATTTCTGTTTCGATAAAGCCAGGTGCCACGGAATTGCAGGTAATTCCATACCTGCCCAGTTCAATGGCAAGGGTTTTAGTGAAACCCTGCAATCCGGCTTTGGCCGCTGCGTAATTGGCCTGTCCGCGATTTCCTAGGGCAGAGGTGGAGGAGATATTAATAATTCTTCCATATTTTTGTTCAACCATATATTTTTGGGCTGATCGTGCAGCATTGAAAGAACCCTTCAAATGAACATCCATGACCAGCTGCCAATCAGAATCACTCATTTTGAAAAATAGATTGTCCCTGATCACCCCTGCATTATTGACAAGGATATCAATGGATCCCAATGTTTCAAAAGCTTCCTTCATAGCAGATTCGACTTCCGCTGCATCTGTAACGTCAGCAGTTCTGGCATATACCCTAATTCCCTGTTTCTCTAATTCAGCCGCTGTCTCGCTCAATGCCGCTTCATCAAGGTCGATGAATGCAAGCTGTGCCCCTTCTTGTGCAAACAGCTGCAGAATACCCTTTCCAATTCCTCTGCTGCCTCCTGTAACAAAGGCAGTTCTTCCTTCGAATCTTCCTGTCATCATATTATCCTCCTCGTCAGATTTTAATTGAATGGCGAGCTTTTTTCATACATATTGCCCAACCTTTACATGCCCCTTTAGCAGATTCCTTGAAATAATCATTCTCTGGATTTCGTCTGTGCCATCATAAATTCTCCAAAGCCTTGCTTCCCGGTACCAGCGCTCGATTGGAAGTTCCCTTGTATAGCCCATCCCTCCGTGTATCTGAAGCACACGGTCAACAACCCGATTGCCCATATTTGCTCCGTATAGTTTTGCCATTGAAGCCAGGTGACGGTTATCTTCACCCTGATCCAGCGTGAATGCGGCATTAAGCACTAGCCATCTGGCTGCTTCGATTTCCACTGCTGAATCAGCGATCTGCCATTGTATTGCCTGGCGGTCAGCTATCGGCCTGCCGAATGTTTCACGTTCTTTAGAGTAGTCTATTGCCATTTGAAGCAGCCTCTCTGCAGATCCCACTGCCCTGGCCCCGACGACCCATCTTGCAAAACCAATCCACTCCAGGCCGAGTTTGTATCCCCCGTGCACTTCACCAAGAATATTTTCTTCAGGCACCCGCACATTGTCAAAAACCAGTCCTGCTGGTCCCCATTCCCCCATTGTGTCAATGTATTCGGATTTCCAGCCCATTTCCCGGTCAACAATAAAACAGGTAACTCCCTCACGACCGGTTTTTTCGTGCAATTCTTTATCCGTAATAGCAATAGCCATTACAAAATCGGCTTCATTCCCGCCTGTTATGAATGTTTTTTCACCATTCAGCACCCATGTGTTTCCATCTTTGACCGCAGTCATCTTTATGTTCCGGGTGTCAGAGCCTGCACCAGGCTCAGTCATGGCAAAGCAAGATTTCTTCTCCCCGTTGATGGTAGGAATCAAATATTTCTTCTTTTGCTCTTCATTTCCATAATAAAGAATATTATCTGCAGAGCCGCCAAACTGAAAGGGTACAAACGTTTTAGACACTTCCATCAGCACAATGGCAAGCATCATTTGTCCAATATCGGCACCACCGTATTCTTCTGGTGTATTGATGCCCCAGAAACCTGCTTCTTTGGCTTTTAACTGCAATTCCCTAAGCTGTGATTGAGGAAGACCTGGTTTGCCTTCTCTTTCATTTCTCAGAACCTGATTCTCCAGGGGAATCAGCTCTTTTTGTACGAATTTGCGGATTGTTTTCTGAACCATTCTTTGTTCATCGGATAAGCGCAAATGCATAAAGCCAGCTCCATTTCTTTATGGTTTTTAAATCGTTGTACAGTCAGCCCTTTCTGCCGGGTTCTGAAGATGGCCTGTCTGAGGAAACATGAAGCAGACATTTCCATACCTACCAGTTAGTATGTATGTTTCTATTCTATTTAGAATGTTCAGAAAATACAAGTAAAAAAGATTTCTGGACCCATCTATCTAAGGACGTATCACAATCAAAAAAATCCGGCTCTATTATGGCTAGAGCCGGTGTTAACTATAACCACAGCTGTAATTCAGTCAGGGTTTTTGATATTTCATTTTTTTAAATTCGGTCAGCAGTTTACGGCATTCTTGATATCCTTGCTCCATAATAAGGGCTGAAGTTCCTTAAGGACTTCTTTGTAAGTGAATCTTCTGCTTGTCTCATACATGCGTTCAGCAGCAAATATATAGTGTTCTCTGCTTGAAAATGCCTTTTCTATGGCATCGCGAAACTCCTTTTCTGTAACAGCATAAAACGGATAATCCTCACCAAAAAGCCTTATATGCATGCTTGTCGGATTCATGATCACTGCTTTTTTGCAGATGCCGTACTCCAGAAGCTTTGTGGATAATTCAAGACTCGTGTCCATCTCTTCGGATCTCCAGGTAATTCCTACATCGCTTTGTATGATCAGCTGCTGTGCATCATGCCTGGAAAGAGCTCCATGCCAGGTCAGCCCTGTTGTATGCTGAAGAAGATAGGTAGCTGATTTTTTGAATAGAGGATTGCTTTTATCATGTTTAAATTTGTCTCCGGCTACGTCAAGAGTGATTCCGGGAATCTTCCGCTTTGCTTCCTTGAAGGCTGTGATAATCTGCAGTGTTTTCCAGTCAGGATCGAATTTCCCTGTATATACAAGCCTTTGCCCGGACATACTTGGATTTTGTCCGATTTCTGCATCTGGAATCATTGGTGATAGAATGGCTATCCTATTATTTTCTTTATGAAGCTTAAGCTTATTAATCGTATAATCCTTCATTTCTTTTGTCTGGCATAAAAAGTATGCACAGTGATCGTACAATTTTTTAATCCGGCTATATTGCCCATCATTCATGTGCTGGCCTTTATGAGTCAGCCCTGTTGCATATATGAAGGTGCGTTTCAGGATGTGGAGCTGTTTTATCAGTTTTTCCGCCGTTTCAAGGCTTCTTACAAAAAGCCAGTCATAGTGATATTTATCCCAATAATGGGATATCAGAGATTGGGCAGAATCAAAGTCAATCATTTGATCATGAATCCATTTAGGACTTTTTGCAATAAAGTATGGATCTTCATAGGGATTGATTATCCTGATATTTTGTTGTTCCATAAGGGGCTGCAGCAGGATATCCCTTACAGGGGGGCGTGCCAGCAGCAGGTCCACTTCAATATTTGGATCCTGGGCAAGAACAGAGGCCAGGGAAGACATAAATACTGCTGAACCGTCCATTGAATTCATATTGATAAAACCAAATAAAAGGATTCTCATTTTTTTCTTTTCCATTGGGATACGCTGTTTCAATGTTTACCCTCCCTTTATTATCTGCGGTGCATGACTTTGTCTTTAATAACCGATTTTAATGCAAGATATTTGAATGTGATTTTCCCGAAAAATGTAACCTTGAATTTATGTTCCAGCAGCTTCAGTTTTCTAAGCTCTTTAGAGAGGGATTGATTTTCCTGCTTCAGAATTTTTCTTTCTTTCTCAATCTTTTTATATTTATCCAGCTGCTGCATCAGCCTGCCGTTTTCTTTTTTGTTCTGTGCTGCTTCAATTTCGTATTCTTCTTCTTTACGCTCCATAGTATCGAGTGCCATTTTCATCATTTCCTTCATTTGCAGCTCCAATTCTATATATCTTTTATTCCAGTAAAGATTGTCTTCTTGTATCATGCAGTCACCAGCTTTCCGGATGTAAGGATCTCCAGCTCTTTTTTTATAACAGTTTCTTTAGAGCATTTCAGCCTGATGGAGTGAGCGGTACTCTTGGACAATCTTGCAAAAAGCTCAGGGTTAAAATAAAGCCGCTCCAAGGCATCGGCAAGATCTTCAAAATCTTCAGGACGGGTTAAGAGTCCTGACACATCATGCTCTACAAACTCCGGTATAGCGGATATATTTGTTGATACAGGAACCAGTCCGCTCGACATGGCTTCGCACATTGATACCCCTTGTGAATCTAAACGGGTCGGGCACAAAAATACGCCATGCTCTTTATGCAATTGGGCAATTTGCTCCTGCGGCAAAAAACCTTTATGAATGGTTACATTTTCAAAAGATCTTAAGGGGACAACTGTTTCATCAAACCATTTTCCATCTCCATAAAATGAAAATTCCAGCTCTGTGAAATAAGGCTTCTTAGAAAGTGCCAAAATAGCACGTACAGCTAGGTCATTGGCATACTTCCGGGAAGCATAGGGGCGGATAGACAGGATTTTCCTTCGTAATTCCACTGGCTTTTCCTCATATTCAAAAAGATGGTCATCAATGACATTCGGTATGATGACTGCGTTCTTTGAAATTGCTCGTGCATCACATTCTGCTATATGCTCTTTGAACCATTTTGAAACATGTACAAATGTTATATCTAATTCAGCCGTTTGATAAAGCCAATTCATAAAAGAAAGCTGTTCATGGTAATATGTATCTGACATTTCAAGGATTTTTCTGAGACTGCCCGGGCTTTCCAGGAAATTAAACCATCTTCTGTGCCAGGCTTCTGCTTCAAATCCATGTATCCAAACTATGATCGGGATGCCCTGATTAACTTCTCTAATCGCTTGAATCATGCTTGGATTCACAAAATGAATTAAGTATTTTATATGGGCCTTATAGCTTAATAGAGTCTTTAAGTCTGCTTCTGTGCCCCGATAGACAGTTACACCTTGATATATATAAATTTCTGCTTTGGAAAACGAAGGATGAAGGACAAATACCTCGATATTTTTGCCTTCTTCCATATAAGAGAGTACCCTTCGATGGATGAATCCATTTCGATATAGCTGGTCTTGATGAGGATAAGCGTTGGTAATAACCAGAAATCTTTCTTTATCTGGATAAGCAAGTTCATTCATGTTTATGAATTTCTGCAAAATTATTCACTCCTTCAATTTAACAGGACTGACCTGCAATAAATTCATGCTAACAATCAATTGTAAGGATTATTTAACAAATTTGCGTGAGATATGTATATTTTGTATGAGTATTCTGTAAATCTATATAACTAGCTCGTATAGAAAAAGCACTATCTTGCAAAAAAAAGAAGCACTTCTGAAGAAGCGCTCCTGGTTGCATTTATTCTGCTGCCTAATCTTATCTTTGGAAAAATTCAATCCATTCCCCGTCTGGGCCATGAAAAAAGAAATACCGGTAGCCGTTCGGAAGCAGGGTTATTTCTTCATCAATCATTTTGATATCGGTATCTTTTATCCTTGCGAATTCTTCAACTATTTTATCTGTGCTTATTGCGAGATGATGAACCTTACCTTCTTCAGGAAGGGAATCATTATATCCTTGTATCAATTCAACTTCCGTTTCATCACCTTCAGAGAAACCAAGAAATGCGAGCTGGATGATTCCATCTGTATGGGGTACAGACGCTTTCAATTTCATGCCTACAACTTCTTCATAAAATGAGATAGATTTTTTTAAATTTGTTACCATTATGCCCACATGATCAACTTTTTTGACTGTCAAAATAAAACCTCCAATGAAATAACAATGCTGAATATAAATCGAAATTCATAATAGTTTAAATTTAAAAATAAGTCAATTTTTTCGTGCTTTTTATCCAATTCCTGTTATGATACCCTTATACGAGAATTTATTGCTCTTAAGGAAGGGGAGAAGCTTATGCTGATTAAAAATAATTACGTAACAAAGGAAAAAGTAAGAGTTTGTCCGAGCTCGTATACGGTTGGTGAAGCACTGTCTTTTTTAAGAGAATCAGGCTACCGCTGCGTGCCCGTTGTGAATGAAGAAAACAATCATTATGAAGGCCAGGTTTACAAGGTTCATCTTATTGAGCATATTTATGAAAATGGCGGCAAAGATACAGATTCAGTGCTGGATGTAGCCACAGAAAAAAGTTCCTTTATTGAAGAAGACAGTACGCTTTTAAAAGCAGTCTTTAATATCGACCGTCTTCCCTTTTTTGCCGTGGTTTCATCGGAGGAAAGGTTTAAAGGCATCATTACGCACAGTGTGATCATGAATTTATTCCGTGACGGATTTGGCGTAAAGACAGGAGGCTTGAGCCTGACTATTGTGGTGCCTGAGCTTAAAGGAATGATGCTGATCCTTGCTGAAACCTTTAAAGGATATAATATCGAGGGCATTCATACATTTGATAATGGAGATACACTGCTTCGAAGAGTCATGATTACATTATCAGCTGAGGCTGAACGTGATTTGCCTAAATTCCAGAAAAAGCTGGAGAAACATAATTTTCGCATCGTAGATTCGGAAATTATTGAAAAGCAATAATGAATTTTCCACAACAGCATTCAAACTGTTGTGGATTTAATTTCAGTTAAAGCATTTGTGTTCCCTTTTCACCATTGATTGAGTAGCTTGCAGTTACGTTTGCAGACAGTGTCTTTGAGACAGAGCAGTATTTATCTTTTGATAGCATGATAGCCCGGATGACCTTATCTTCCGGTAGTGCGCCTTCTAAGGCGTAATGGATATGAATAGAGGTAAATCGTTTGGGATGGTCCTCTGCACGTTCCCCGTCCACTTCGAGATGAAAAGACAATGGATTTAATCGCATCTTCTGCAAAATAGTAATAATATCTATTCCCGTACATCCTGCCAATGCATTAAGCAGCAATTCTGTAGGCCGTGCCCCGCTGTTTGTTCCTCCCGATTCTTCGGAAGCATCCATTGTGATTTCATGTCCTGACGGTGCAGTTCCAGTAAATGACATGTTTCCATTCCAAGCCACGTTTGTTTTCATCAAAAATCATCCCTTCTTTATTGTACAAGCATTTTTTTAGCATATGCTGATGTATAAACATATAAACCATATCTTTCAAACGAAAACAAGAAAAAAAGCCGTTTTCAATATATACATTGAAAACGGCTGTCATATGCCGGCAATACGGATTGCCTTATATTTTTTTACTCTGCGCCGGGAAACCATCCCGGTGTATTTACAATGGCATTCCACAAAGGATCGGGAATGACAAGTTCCCCTTGGGCGTTTTTATCTATTTTTGTTACAATGTCATCTTCTCGGCCCTGCTCCACTTTTTCCACCCAGTCAGGATCTATGATAAGCTCCCTTCCAAGTCCGATCATCGGAATTCCTGATTCCATAGCTTTAGCGGCATCATCGGCTGTATAAATAGAGCCTACACCGATGACAGGCACTTTACCAGCAGCGCGTTCTTTAATGATTTCAATACGAGGGCGGGTATCTTCTGTTCCTCTTCTTGCTGCTGACCAGAAATCCATTAATGATACATGCAGATAATCAAGATTCTTGTCTGCAAGAGCATCCACTAGATGCAAAGTTTCGGCCATTGTGATCCCTGGTGTTTCCGGTTCTTCCGGGGAAAATCTGTAACCGACAAGGAATGGTGCTGTTGCATGTTCTTTAACTGTTTTTTGTACTTCTTCAACAACTGCCAAGGGAAAAGCGAGACGTTTTTCCAGGCTTCCTCCCCATTTGTCTTCACGAGTATTGGAGTGCGGAGAGAAAAATTGCTGAAGCAGATAACCATTCGCTCCATGAATTTCCACGCCATCAAATCCAGCTTCAATGGCACGGCGTGTAGTTTCTCCAAAGTCCTTCACTATGGATTGTATCTCTTCTTCATTTAAGGCACGGGGAACAGGTTTGCCTTCACCCTCAGCAGGAATGTTGCTTGCACCTACAATCTCGCCGCCAGGAACTAATTCAGGGATAGCCAGGCGTCCTGCGTGGAAGATCTGCAGAACAGCTTTTGCTCCTTTTTCCTTGATCGCAGATGCCAAGCGATTCAAGCTCGGGATCATCTCATCTGTGTGAGCCGCAAATTCTCCATGAAATCCTTTTCCGTTTGCTGTAACATATGTACAAGCTGTAATGACCATGCCGACGCCGTTTGAACGGCGAATATAATATTTCACCTCGTCATCGGATACTGTGCCATCAGGGTTAGAAGAAAAATTTGTCATTGGCGCCATAACTATACGGTTTTTTAAAGCGATGCCGCTTAGCAGTTCAATGCCTTCAAATAAGGGTTTATATTTTGCTTGCATGTTTGTATTCCTCCAGTGTCTCTATATTGGAAATTCTATATTTACATGACCCACTCAGTAACGTCTTTCATTTCTTTTCTTGTTTTCGCGCGCTTGGGATCTTCTGCCCGGTATCCGAAAGCTGCCATAACAGAGGCTTCCAGCTGGCCATTTTCCAATAATCCCTCGGCTTCTAGGATTTTATTCACAGCAGCATAATCAAAGCCTTCTATTGGACAAGAGTCGATTCCAATTTGAGCTGCTGCAGTCATCATGTTTCCTAATGCAATATAAGTTTGTTTGCAAGCCCAGTCAAATAGTGCACGCTCACTTTCAAACAGCTTCATATCATCTTCCTGAAAGCTGCGGTACCTTGCTGAGGCAGCCTTAATCACATCATCAGGCATTTCTTTGACATTTCTTAAATGGCTCAATACTTGCTCGGAATCGTATCTCATGTTTTTCCTCGCCAAAATAATGACAAAATGGCTGGCAGTCGGAAGCTGTCCTTGTGCGCCCCATGAAACTTCCTTCAGTTTAGCCCGCAGTTCCGGGTTTTGAATGACCAGGAATTTCCACGGTTCATATCCGACCGAACTTGGGGAAAGCCTTCCGCACTCTAAAATGAAATTAAAATCATCCTTAGAAATTATTTTTTCAGAATCAAATTTTTTAGTTGCATGCCTGAAATTCATGGCACCCAGGATCTGTTCTTTTTTCTCAGTATTTGTATCAGTCATAACCTTAGCCTCCCGATTTTTTTAGATTAATAAAGGATGGCTCTACCCGAGCGGTCTTTGAATGTCAGCACTTTATTTTTCATGCAGGGGAACCCTAAAATATTCTGCAGATTAACGCCGTAATCACTAAAAGTAACTGTAATAAAATAATATACAGTACGCGCATGATTAAAATGTCATGGACCGCTTTTAATTGTGTTCAAAACTGCACCTATTGTCTTTCTTTAGGTAGTTCACAAATTGCTGCTCTGCCTCACAAAAAACATCACAGCCTGCGTATCCGAGGAAATAACACACTCCTGCTTGGGGTCTCCGGTATTCCAATTAGGTTTCATGGTACCAAACGAAACGGCCCTGTATACATTTGTAAGCGTAACCTAGTGTGCAATGCAATCTAAGATATATCCGCCGCCAAGTCCATCTTCGGTTTTAACAAATCCGCTTTTTCTAAGGGAATTCATTATTTTTCTTATTCTTGCAGGGGTTGTGCAAACATTCCGTGAAATTCCTCGCGGCTTGCCATATGATCAGGCAAATATGCCAAATACACTAAACAATGAACGGTTATGGTAAATTCACTATTCACGCAGGATATTCCTCTCCAACAAGAATACTGAAATTATATTTGTTACAGTTAGCAAAGTCAACTAAGTTACCTTCTTATATTCATAAACCATGGACAGCCGGACCCATTTGACTGAAGGGCCAGGCTGCAGTTTGGTTTTTAAGCTGTCCGAAAGGAAAAGTTTTTCATTAGGGCATGTGTATATTTAAGATTTGCTGTCATTATTACTGGATTTTCTTATTTCAGTCATTCTTTGCTGGTATGCTTTTGTTTCAGCGTTCACATGGTTTGCATCATTTGGTTTGTTTTTTTTAGAACCTCCTGCAGCATTGCTCATCTTTTTTCCACCTCCATCATTAATGCTTTTCTTCTCAGGATTAGTATGGTCTATCATGAAAATAATATTGTATCAAAAATGAAAAAGCAGCCAGTGCAAGAGCATGGCTGCATTATTATTATTGCCGATGAACAAGGATGTGATCATTGGATGCAGTGTTCTAAGTCTTTGATAGCCTGCAGGCGCTTCCGCTTTTTATTCATTCTCTATTTTTTTGACGTATATAGCTTGTGAGGAGCTTGTTTTGATGCAATCTTTTAAATCATCAGCTTTGATGAGTCCCAGGTGAAGAGCTGATTTTATTTTGGCATCATCAGGCTTTCTTTGAATTAAATCCTCCAATTGGAGTTCTTGGAGCCTCTTTACTGTTATTTCCGGTTCATACTTTTCTATTGTCCTGATTTGCCTCTGCAGTTTGAATTCATTGATGACTATTTCACCTTTTTTATTTTTGCCTGCAGCGGCATCAAAGTATTGATTGAATACATTTTTCAATTGCTCCAGATTTGATTCGATTTCCTTTTTCTTTCGGTTAAGCTCTATGAATTGTGACAGCATTTCTTTCGTAATAAGGTATTCCATTTCATCACCCATTCCTTTAACAGATATAACATTGTATTAGCGATGGGGACAAGATAGTACATCTTTTAGAAGAGTTTAAGGACCTGCTTCACCGATGATTTATGTATATGAATTCGATCATTATGCTATATTCAGCTCTTGTTAAAATTGCCGCTTTTTATAGTATTGTACAATCAGCTGGTGGATGAGCGGGTGGGAAATCGCTTTTCCGTTTAAATCTTTCCTGCTTGCAGGCCTTTTTTTTAGTTGTCTTGCTTTTTTTGTATGTGTTTGTTTCGTTCCTGAAAAATAGGAGTTCATAACATGTTTAAGACTCATAAGATGCCTCCGTTTTTATATAATATATGCTCGCCGGTAATAATTTATTATGCGGCCGGTATTTTGCCGTTTTTCGACAAACATACAATCATCTATGGCGGAAAACCTGCAAGCAGCTTTTACTGGGATATATATAAAAGCCCGCTGCTCATCTATATGAGCAGCGGGCTTAAGCGTCCGTTCTATATTCCCAGTCGAGAAAGAATATGACGTACATTTGGATTGTTTTTTTTATCGCCTGAATTTCGCAAGTTGCGTTTTTTATGGGAAGGAGCATGTCCGGTTTGCTTGATCATCACGGATATTTCCCTCTTTCCACTTCTTTCCAGTTCAATATTTTGCAGTTCATTTAAAAGTTTTTTTTCATGGGCGGTTAAAAATTGGCCCGTCCCTTGATTCTCAGCCATAGTGCTACACCCCTCTATTCCTGTTCATTTAGCAAGTCATACAGCTTCTTTGCCATAATGGAATATTCAATACCATCAGCACTCAGCTGCACCATCCGGTAAATGGTTTCTAAAATAGTTTCATCCATTGCGTCAAAACCATTTTTATAGTCATACATGACAATTACGTGAGAGATTTGATCTGCTATAAAAGGAAAAACCATTACATTCAGCCTGTTCAAGATACTGCTGCCATTAGAGGTCTGCAGCTGATTTTCAGAAAGCGCGGTCAGCAGCAGATGCTCTGACTGAGAAGTGATTTTTAAAGGCTTTACTTCCTCAGACTGAACAGAGCGAAAGGATAAATCTCTATATTCATAAATAACCCAATTAATGCTTTTATGAAAGTTTTCTTTGTAATTTAATTTCATATCGCTCAAAAACCATGCAAGGCTATCCAGGATATTTACTTTTCCTGCAGAATCTACAAACAAATCTACAATAACCTGATAGGTTTCTTGTGATGTGAGCTGTCTGATATAGTTTGATTTCGCTTCGTAGGTGTCCACCAAATCCACTATTGCAGATTGGACTTCTTCTTTCTCTACCACTTCTATTTCCAGATTAAACAATTTAAACCTTCTCAGTGTAGCTAGCCCTGCTGGTATCAATAAAAAAAATCCCACTAAAATCAGCAAATAAAAAATAGCCCGGAAGATTTTTAAATTAAGCGGATCCTGAACAATTGGCTGAAGGACCAGTTCAGTCCAGGTTGCATTCTTAACCGTTTCGCTGGCAGAAGGCGGAGTATAAATCAAAGCAAGAATGATACATCCTGCAACGATGCATCCGTATGTAACTTTAAGCCAGTTAGGTACAGACGATGATTTCATTTCTCCTCCAGGTTTTTTTATCACTATTATAGCATTCGGCTGACTAATAATAAACTCAAAAAGAATGCCTGGTTTGTGAGTGTTGTTTGAATTTGGCTATATATACAAACCCTTTTCACCATCATGGTTTTTCAGCCGTTAAGACTGATGATATGAATAGAGGATCACTGCACTGCCTACAAAGCAAGGATCAGCGTTTAAGTATACAGCATTCGGGTATGTATAAAAGTAAACGTTAATAGGAGGAAATAAATGATGATGAAGAGAAAGAACATGCTGATGAGTGCAGCTGCATTAGGTGCTGTTTATCTATTAAGAAACAAGGATGCCCGTGATAAATTAATGAATGGGGTTCAAAATTATATCAGCCCAGAAAAAATCGAGAAAATGAAAAATAGCGTCCAGTCCATGATTAATCCGAAAAATGGTGAACAGCCAGAGAAATTTGCAGGTTCACAAGCAGAAAGCAGCAAAATGAACAATGACAGCTCTGAAATTGAAAAAGCTTCAAAGGCTCAAGACCAGGCCCTGTTAGGCACAGACTTCGCACAGAAGGATGAAGATGAATCACATTCTCTAGCCGAGGCGCCAAAATTGTAAAACTGATAATCCCCTTGGAGTTATTCAAGGGGATTTTATTGTTATGGAGATTTTATGTTCTTTAATGTTAAAAGGCCGCTTAGATGCTCGTGTTTAATTTTCCATGAACCATCACAGCTCTTTACAAAAACATTTGTTGCCCTGCCGCTTCCAGCAGAAGGGGCACTATTATAAATGCCTTCCCATGTATAAGTATAAATGCAAATAGCTACATGCCTGTCTTCGGCAATCCACCGGACATCTTTTGCCCCATAGACCTCATTTTGAATGGTATTCCATGCATGTTCGAAGTATTTTTTTATTTCATCTCTGGTTGTGCACGTTTTATCAGTGAACCAGTAGATGGCACCTTCAGCCAGAAGGTTTTCAACATTTGAGAAGACGTGGGTATTAGTTGCAGCGATATATTTCTCCAGTGCCTGAATATGATCCATTAATTTCACCTATTCTGATATTTTTAGTTAATAAGCCTTAAAAATCAAAGCGGTATTATGCCCTCCGAAACCAAGTGCATTGCTTAAAGCAGCCTTTACCGGGGCTTTTCTGGCTGCAACAGGCACATAATCAAGATCACATTCCGGGTCAGGGGTGACTAAATGTATGGTCGGAAGTATAATGCTATTTTCTATTGTCAAAAGAGTAAAAATAGCTTCGATAGCTCCTGCAGCACCCATCATATGGCCTGTCATTGACTTTGTAGAGCTGATAGGTATTTTAGGTGCGAATTCCTGGAAGAAGGTTTTTATTGCCTGGGTTTCTGTAATGTCATTGTAATGGGTGCTTGTTCCGTGGGCATTGATGTAGTCTATATCCTTTTTGTGAAGTCCTGACCCTGCAAGAGCGAGTTCCATTGCACGGACACATCCTTCTCCGCCAGGTGAGGGGCTCGTGATATGATAGGCATCCGAAACGGTACTGTATCCTGCTATTTCCCCATAAATTTTTGCTTCTCTTTTTAAAGCAGACTCCAAAGTTTCAAGAACTAAAACTCCTGATCCCTCACCCATGACAAGTCCATCGCGGTCTTTATCAAAAGGACGGCATGATGTGGCTGGATCCGGATTTGATGAAATGGCCCCCATGGCACAAAATGCTCCAATTCCCATTGGTGTGATGGATGCTTCTGATCCCCCTGATATCATGATATCCGCCTCGCCTCTTTGTATGACCCTAAAAGCTTCTCCTATCGCATTTGAACTGGAAGCACAGGATAGCACAGAGGTATTATTATAGCCTCTTGCACCAATTGCGATGGATACCTGGCTAGCTGCCATATTGGAAATAACCATTGTAGCGGCAAAAGGATATACCCCCTGTATCCCATTTTGATTCATGCATTTATAAGTTTCTTCAAAGCTTTCCAGTCCTCCTGCAGCTGTACCGAAATATACACCTATCCTTTCTGGTTCTGCATGTTTCCCTGCAATAACCCCTGAATCCCTGACAGCCATGATGGAGGCAGCCACCGCATATTGTGCAAAACGGTCCATTCTATGCCTTTTATTAACAAGCATGTAATCTTCCATACGAAAATCCTTCACTTCTGCAGCTGTCTTTGCTGTGAAATTGCTGCTGTCAAATTTAAGTAAAGGCCCGATTCCTGTTTTTCCTTCAAGGGCAGAGCGCCACGTTGCTTCAATAGAATTTCCCAAAGGCGTAACGGCCCCTATTCCGGTAATTACAACTCTTTTCAAATGGCATCCCTCATTTTTTCAAAAATGTAATATAATTCCTTTTTAAAAATATTCGACATTAGCCAACATTAACCTTTATATTTCCAAAATTTATGATAAATTTCTTTAACATTTTTGCTCATTTATTCGCGCCTTCGGATTTCAGCAGCAAAATCTGCGTTTCGAGAGTGTCCAGGGCCTGTGCAAAAAGCCTGCAATCAGCATCGGCTCTAATTTCAAATACAATTGGTATTGATAAGCATAATAAAAAAACTGGGAATGGCCTATTAATGCCATTCCCAGTGCTAAATTGATATATGCATCAAATGTTCGGCTTCTTGCCAAGTTACAGAATACCCCTGCCCTCTTGCGCAAAAAATGGAAGAAGACGTATACTCGGGGTCCCTATCCTTCTTATAGCCGCTTTTTTTCACAGCTTCCTCTTCATTGTGACAAGGCTGGTACCCTCCAAAGACCAAGCCGATTGTCCCCTTCCCTTTGGTGAAAGAGGAAAGGGATGTACTATATTCCATGAATGTTGCCACAGGAGCTTTCCCTGTAATCACGGCTTTACTGTGAATGAGTTCCGGCGTGTTAAAAGAACCAAAAGCAGCCTGGATATCAGAGAGTACCCTGCCCATATGATTAATATCCACAGTGATTTTGAAATGATAGTATGGTTCAAGCAAAATATTTTCAGCTTTTTCAAGGCCTTGTCTTAACGCCCTGTAAGCCGCTTGCCTGAAGTCCCCTCCGCTTGTGTGTTTAATATGTGCTCTGCCAGTAAGCAGCGTGAGTTTGATATCAGTTAATTCAGATCCCGTTAAAATTCCATGGTGCTTTCTTTCAAGCAGATGCTGCTTTATCAGATTTTGATATCCTGGAGGCAAATCATCATTAGAGCAGACATTCCTATATGTAATGCCGCTTCCGTTTTGCGCGGGTTCAAGCTTTATATGCACCTCGGCATAATGCTTTAGCGGTTCAAAATGCCCGAAACCATTTACCGCCGTTCCAATAGTCTCTTTATAAATGATTTCAGGTTCTTTAAAAGAAACTTCTATATTAAACCTTTCTCTTACCACCTCTTCAAGCACTTCAAGCTGAATTTTGCCCATTACCCGGACCGAAATCTCCTGATTTGTTTCTTCCCAGGCTACATTCAAGGAAGGATCTTCCTCATTAAGAATGTTAAAGCATGCTAAAACATCCCTTACAGGGATGGCTGGGTCGAAGGCTGCCTTGGATTTCAGAGGAGAATCCAAACTAAGATTTTTAGATTCACTTAGGATGCCGAGTCCATCGCCCGGAGAAATTTTTGTGAGCCCCGAAACGGCAAATAGCTCCCCTGATTCTGCTTTGTCAGCTGCCACATAAGTATTGCCCTGATATTTTCTGATTTGTGTTATCTTTTCACAGGTGCGTTTTTCCCCTTGGCCATAGCAAATTTCATCTCTTACAGATAATGTTCCGGTCAGAGCTTTTATATAGGCAATTTTAGTCCCGTTTTTATCGTATTGCACCTTATAGGCTCTGCCAGAGAATAAACCTCCATTGCTGTAATTAGTTTCCGTTAATAAATCCAGGGTATCCAGGAATGGAAGGATCCCCTCATCCTGCAGTGCGGAGCCTGATGAACATGGGAAAATGCGGTTCTTTCTTATCATTTCCTTCATGGAACTAATCCACTTTACGCTATCATAGCCCCCTGTGAGATATGTCTCCAGCAGATTTTCGTCTCTTTCAGCTAGAAATTCAATTAATTCCTCATTCATCTCTCCAGTATGGCATAAATCCCTGATATTTACTGCATCCCGGGTAATCGCCAGTGAAATTTCTTCTCGCACTTTTCCTTCATCGGAACCGTTCCGGTCAGTTTTGTTAATGAAGAAGAAAGAAGGAATATCGTGCTTCCTCAATAGATTCCAAACGGTTTCTGTGTGGCTTTCAACCCCTTCAACTGCGCTGAGTATGATCACAGCGAAGTCCATGGCCATAATAGACCGCTCCATTTCTGGAGAAAAGTCCACATGGCCTGGAGTATCAATTAATTGGATCAGGGAATCTTTATAGCGCATTTCAGCCTGATTGGAGAAAACAGTGATTCCCCGTTCCTTTTCTATATCATGGTGATCAAGAAAAGCATCTTTATGATCGACCCGTCCTCTATGTTTGATAACTTTTGTATGATATAAAAGCTGTTCGGCAAAAGTGGTTTTGCCTGCATCAACATGTGCCAATATCCCAATTGTCTTTCTTGCCATTATTATCTCCTCACCCCTGCCTGGCTGTTTATGTTTTAGGCTGTTTTCTCTGTGAATTCAGCAAGCCGGAATAAGAAGCTGTAAATTAGATTAAAGGCATCTTCAAGAATCATGTTTTCAGAAAAGCCGGTTACATCATTTAAAGCAAAGTTGAGATCCCATAAGCCGTCCTGACTACTGAACATTAATTCAAAGGAATCCTGTTTTTTTGCTAATTCAGCATGCAAAAACTCTCTTATGGATGCATCAAACTTTTTTTGCAATTTTAAACCTAATAAAACAGAGTATGTTCGAAACACATCATCTAATTCAAAAGATACGGCATCAGCTCCAATCAGCTCAAACCATTTTGATTCGACATAAATAAATTCACCAGCATGTTCTTTAAAGTATGCAATTGGGTGTTCGAAAAAGGCGGGGGATTCTTCAGCAATCATTTCTTCACTTTCTTTATTGCAGCGCTCGATATAAGCGTCTTTAAATCTTTTTTCTTTCTCTTCGGCGAGCACACTGGCCTCCGCCAAATTATGCTTAAGTATGTATTCTCTTTCTTGTTCGAATAACTGTACCTGTCCCTGGGAAGAACTCTGAACATTTTCCAGGAATTTAATCATTTGTTTATTTAGCATAAAAATTTCCTCCTCTATGTAATAGCTGCAAATTAGCCATTCAATGAACAGCCCTGATTGTCTATTCACACTAATTATATCAATAAATTTTCTTCAGCGTGAAAAATGGCTGTATGCATTTCTATGTCCTAAGTGTGCCTCATTATATTTTTGGATGTTTATCACAATAATAGCCCTTTTTTCATATCATGCATGGAAAACAAAAAAGCAGGTGATTGCGCCGTGTATTACGAGTCGAATATGTTTGAAAGGGCCACACAGGATGCCCAGCTGATCAATGACCTTATGCAAGCGATAAATGGAGAATACTCTGCCATTGCTTGCTATAGGCAGATTGCCAAAAATGCACCTTCTGAAAAACAAAGAAATCGTATTCTGGAAATCCGCAAAGACGAAAAAAGGCACCTGAATATCTTTTCCTCCATCTATACACAGCTGACAGGGAAAAGGCCTGAACCCAAAATACTTGAAGCATGCCCTGTCAGTTATAAA
This sequence comes from Bacillus sp. MUM 13, assembly GCF_001866725.1. Taxonomy (NCBI): domain Bacteria; kingdom Bacillati; phylum Bacillota; class Bacilli; order Caryophanales; family Bacillaceae; genus Bacillus; species Bacillus sp. MUM 13. The sequence continues at coordinate 50,918 of NZ_MLYQ01000025.1, read as the reverse complement.
AAAGGATTGGAATTTGCAATAGAGGATGAACAAAATACAGTGGATTTTTATAATGAGATAGCTGACAAAGCCCAAACTCCGTATATAAGAGAGCAATTTTTAAGAGCAGCAAGAGATGAGCAGAACCATGCTGTCTGGTTCCTGTATTTTCTCACCAAAAGACTTTGAATGCAGCATGGAAAAACCTTCAAATAAGAATTTGAAGGTTTTTTTTTAAGTTTTACTTCGGCCAACTTACACTTTTTAAAAGTTTCCATTTAAACAAACCGAGGATGAAAGATACATAAAGATCCCTGCGGACGATGACTTGTATTTTCTTATTCTTAAGAGAATAAAAAAGCACGTCGCTGTAAACATCATCTCCTTCAAAAAAAGAGCGGAGTTCCATTAAGGTATCATGTGCATTTTCATTAATTGTGCTGATCAAGAATTCATAATCCTCTTCACCCCTTCTTTCTTCCAACGAAATCAGATTTTCATTCACACTATAATTCAACATCACATACACCCCTCAGATCAGATATCGCACATATATATATACCATGCTTACTGTAATTGTAATGAGCATGATCGGCAGACCTAAGAGCATAAATTTCACAAATGAAATTTTATAGCCTTCCTTTTCTGCAAGCCCTGCTACAATTAAATTGGCACTAGCCCCAATCAGTGTCCCGTTACCTCCCAGGCATGCACCTAAGGATAAGCTCCACCATAGCGGCTCTAAATTATGAATACCCATCTTTCCCATGGACTCAATTAGGGGAATCATTGTTGCTACAAAAGGAATATTATCAACAAAAGCAGATGCAATCGCGCTCAGCCACAGTATTAGAATGGAACTTGATGTAACATTGCCGCCGGTTAAGCTGATGGCATAGCTAGAAAGCTTTTCTATTACACCTGTTTCAATAAGTCCGGATATTAAAACAAAAAGTCCAATGAAAAAGAAAATGGTTGGCCACTCAACTTTTGATAGAGATTGTTCCAGATGCTTTTCCCCGGCAATAAGCAGAAGTATAAATGCACCAGCCAAAGCTATCGTGGCAGATTCGACTGTAAGAAGCTGGTGAAGGAAGAATCCAAGAATGGTTAACCCGACAACTGTTAGTGACTTGATCATTAAGACTTTATCAGTAATTTCTTCTTTTTCGTCCAGATCCATAATACGGCTCCGAATCTCATCTGATACTTTCAAGTCTTTTCGGTAAATCATGATAAGTATAAGAAGGGTGATGATAGTAATAATTAAAATGACAGGTGCCAGATTATAGATAAAATCCATGAATGAAAGTGATTGAACTGCACTGCCTATCATAATATTCGGAGGGTCCCCTATCATGGTTGCCGTTCCGCCGATATTGGACATCAGTATTTCAGATAACAGATATGGCATTGGATTTATTTTGAGCTGTTTTGTAATGCTTAAAGTGACTGGAACCATAAGCAGAACAGTAGTCACATTATCAAGGAATGCTGAACCGATTGCAGTCAGCAAAGATAATGATACCAAAATGGACAATGGCTTGCCTTTCACTTTCTTTGCTGAGAAGATAGCAATGAATTTAAATACACCTGTTTCTGCTGTAATGGAAACGAGAACCATCATGCCAATCAGTAAGCCAAGTGTATTAAAATCAATATGGTGCAGTGCTGTTTCCTGATTTACTACCCCGAATAATATGATGGCTGCCCCGCCTAGCATGCTGATAATCGTGCGATGAATTTTTTCACTAATGATGAATCCATAAGTAACTAAGAAGATTCCGATTGCTAAAATTGCTTGTTGAGACAAAAGTTTCACCCTTTCAAATCATGCTTCCAAAATTATAACAAGTATGAAAAAACAGCAAAAAGGAGCCTGCAGTGACAGACTCCCCCAAAACATGCATACTTATTTAATTTAAGAAGAAAAATGTTAAATATACTATATTCCTGTCTTGCTGCAATATAGTTTCTATAAAAATCATACATGATATTACGATAACTTACAAGTGCTGACCTCCTGGAAGGCTAACAATGAAAATCCCAGCAGCTTTTTAAAAGCTGCTGGGATTGCCGTCTTATTGTTTCTTTTCACCTTTTATTAAATATCCCTATTGCTGTAGCGGTTGTTTAATAATGGAATGAACTTTAGTGAATAGATTGCGCATAATCCAACAATTATATAAACAACCCTGGATAAGGCCGCATCCTGTCCTCCAAAGATGGAAGCTACAAGGTCAAATTGGAATAAGCCGACCAAAAGCCAGTTAAGTCCCCCGACAATTAATAATATTAGTGCAATGACATCTAAAGTTTTCATTAAATGAATCCTCCTTTTCGAGTTGTCTGATATCGTTCTTTTTAACTTTGGTTGTTATTTATTAACAAAATAAATGGACAAGCAAATGTGCAAGTTTATGCTTTTTGTCTTTGTCTCCAGCTTTCCAAAGCTACCTCCTTTTTTGTTTATAGGTATTAATTAGCCTGCTTTAACTTTCAGTAAACTTTTGAATGTGCTCAATACTTTTTTGCATTGAATAATATATAAAAATACATCATTTGCCTTTGTGTTTTTACATTGTCCTTGGAAGAATGGTCATTTCCCCTTAAAAACAAGCGGTCTTCGTAAACCTTGCTGTTATGAAATATGGCAGACGGCTTGCTCTCCAATCTATGTAACAGAGGAATGGCCTCACAGAACTCATTTAAAAAATTTGGCTGTTTTCGTAAACTTTGTTGCTACCTGGACAAGGGGTTGATTTCCGCTCCAGGTTACTCGCTTCCCGCTAATCCTACAGGAGTCTCGCACCTTACGCTCCAATCAACCTGGTTTAACAACAGGTTCGCTTCACAGAACAATTAAAAAACAACAATCTTTAAGAGAAGAGCCAAAAGTTTTAAGAAAAAGCCAAAAACAAAAAAGAAAGCACCTTAGAATAAAGGCGCCCTACTGGAATGTAAACATCACTACAGAGTGATATCTGTATATAAATTTGGGCTCTTCTTCTTTCTGGAAATTAGCCGATAAGCAGTTGAATGGCATCATGAAGGGCCGCAGTATGTGAAGACAAATCAAAAGCGGAATTGTTAATGGTCAGGCTTTTTATTTTCAGCCGCTGCAGGAGATGTTCTTCGAGTTTCTTTCTTTCCTGAAGAACCTGTATAGTACCTGTGACCCCTGATAAACCAAAAGCTTTTCCATAGCCTTGTTTAGTATAATAATCAATGAAATTCTCACTCCAGGATATTGGTCGCTCTTTTATTGCTTTTCCGAAAGCAAGGGAAATATCAGGCTGATCCACATAAATTAAAGCCGGCTGCAGCGGTTCAATAATTTCACCCAATTCCTGAATATATCGAAATATTGTTTCTTTTGGTGCATGGTGTTTAACCATGCAGATAGTTAACGGGTTTTGAATGAAACAGCATTCAAAAACATACACCCTATTTTCTTTAAGAGCGTATTCCGTGAATCTCTTCCAGTTGTCCTTCATTAATTCTATATGTAAATCTAGCGGCAGTTCATAAATATCATACTGATAAAGATCTGAAATAAGTTCATCGGGAATGTGAGTGGCATATTCTTTTTTTAGCTTTGCATAAAAAACCAAGTACCCATTTAATAGTTTTGCTGAAAATCTGGCGATCATATCATGATAAGGCTTATGGGCGGATATGAAAGCGGTGTATTCATCAAAGGAGAGAAATGCGGTGCTTTCATAGTCGGCAGGATGATTAAGATCTCCCTCCAAATATAATTCCGCTGCTATACTGTCTTTCTTCAAGAGCCCGAATATCGCTTCTGCTGTTGTTGTTTTTCCAGATCCGGGAAGTCCTTCTGTCAATATCAATTTTGCTGGCACAGCTCATGACCTCTTTTCATACATCATTTAAGGTGAAAAATTATTATGAAGCTAAACTAATTCCCTAAAGGGAAGAAAGTATACAGGATATTTTGGCAGCTGAATGAATCCTGCATTCTTTGCTATGGCTATGGAATCCTTCCGGAAATCCTCAGTTGTCCAATGTGGAATGATACCTCTTTTTATACAGATACTGATATATTCCCTCGCCATCGCCTTTCCCAGCCCTTTGCCGCGGTGTGCAGCTGAATAAGTATTGATGCCAATTTCATGATCATGCCGGCCTGCAAACGCAGAAATGCATGTGCCCACTACAGTTTGATCCTTCATAGAACAAACACCAATACCTTGAGCAAAGAAGTCCGCTGCTGAAGGCCAAAATTTTAAGATTTCCTTAAGAATAACATGTTCCATATCTTCCAAAAGCGTATCTCTGTTTATTATTTTAATTTTATATCCATCAGGTATTTCAATGGGAGGCTGCTCACTAAAAATGGTTTCATCAAATATGAAAGGAACTCTTTGACCGATTCCCATTCTATCGCTGAAAATCTCCTTTACAGTATTTTGCCACTGTTCATAAGGATAGGTTTCAAGATTAATCATCTCTTCGTTTATTTCCATGGCCTCAGGTTTGATTTCACTTATGAAAAGCTGTTTTAAATAAACATTAAACTGAGGAATGTTTGCTTCTCCTATCAGGAAAAACATTTCGTTTATTGCCCATACCAGAGCAACTTGTGGTTTTCTCAGATTGTCAACATAAATTCTGCCAGGATTTCTGCCTTCCATAACACCTTGTATTACAGGATTCGTTCCAGTGAACTTTAACAAGTGTTCAATGGATTTATAGTCACTTTTATTTTTGATTTGAAAAATCATGAATGATCCTCTTTTCCGTTTATTTACCTTCAAGCAAATAGTCAAATAAAAGCGGTGTAGATGTAACATACGCCCTGTTTTGGATAAGCCCCGCACGCAAAGCCACATAGGGATTGATCATCATTGAATTGCCCCCAAATGCTTTGCACAATCAGCAAGGTATTGAATAATGAACTTTAACCAAGACTTTTATAAAGGAATGGTTATCTATTCGCCATGTTTGCTCCAAATTCCTTTTTAAATGCGGTTTCACGCTTGCTTTGTTATTGGGGTTATTGAACTGCTTTTGAAGAATATTCAGAAGATGGTTTAGATGAGGAAGCATAATGAAGACTGCCTGCTGATGCAGGCAGTCAATTCCATTATTATTTATTTAGATTAGCGGGAAGTATATCCAGAAAGCTGCTGCTGAGCAGTCATTACAAGACGTTTTGTAATCTCGCCTCCAACTGATCCGTTAGCTCTTGCTGTTTGATCTGCTCCAAGCTGTACTCCAAACTCAGAAGCGATTTCGTATTTCATTTGCTCTAGTGCTTGTTCTGCACCTGAAACTAAAAGCTGATTGCGGTTTCGGTTTGCCATAATATTCACCTCCTATTACTTTTATGATTTGCTTTGCTGTAATGGGAAATACTCTGCAATAAATGGAAAAATGCCGTTTTTTCAAGGGAAGTGATACCTGAAAATTAAAGAGTAAAGACAGAAAAATATCGTGACTTCATATATAGACCAATTCTTTTTTGTCCTTAGGTTTTATATCATTAATACTTATATTTTCAATATCCTTTCCAAAGACAACGGGTTTAGTGCCTTGCCGGTCATAGTACACTCCCCCAATGGTAATATGGTCGGCTTTCTGCTCACCGCCAAAAATCTTGATGGCACTTGAGGCCTTATTAAAGCCATTGATTGTAATATTGCTGAGCACTACATTGCGTGCCCTGTATTGGATAGCAATCACTGGCTGCTGTTTATAATCATATTCAGAATTTCCGATTAATAAAAAATGATTAATGGCTACATTTTTATAGGCGGAAATAACCATGCCCCTTGGATTTGAATCTTTATATAAGTCAGTGAAGACCGGTGCGAGCGACACGATTAGGGTTGCTCTAATATTATAGGCAGTTTTGGACTCTGGATCCTTTTCCTTGTGGTGCCCAATATGACGGAAATTGTAGGATCTATTATCGTTTACAGAAAGATGGCCAATAATGGTTACATTGGCAGCAGCAGAAGCATTATGATGCGCTTTTACTTCTACACCACCAAAGCACCGTGCTGTCGAATTATTCATAAGCCACACATTTGTTGAACCATCATCCACTTCAATTCCGTTCGAATTGGAAAATCCCTTTTGATGTGCTCTTCCGCTGGGGTCGCACAGATGTGAATTCGTTATCAAAATGTTATCGCTATGATGGGTTGTAATTCCATCATCACCGAAACCATAGCCATGAACATGATCAATCCAAATATACCGGCTTCTTCCGGGGCTTTTGGTTCCGTCCCCTAAATAAGTATATTTAGTGGAGGAAACATCGAAGCAATGAAGGCCAGGATTGATTGCCACGATATTTCTTGTCCATCCGTATGTAACATTGGCAAATGTAAGACAGCTTGACCGGTTGTTTCCTGAACTTGTCTTTTTATCGGCAGGAAGCCTCTCTGCATTCCAGTTCAATGTCATATTTTCCACAAGTATATTGCGATTTCCTTTAGTGTGATTTTTGTTCGTGATTAGCCTATTGCCCCTTGGTGACCGGTCATGAAGCTTAACGATTGTTTCTCCTTCACCCTGCCCTGTGAGAATGGTCCAGGAAGGCAATTTGATTCCTTTTGTTATATAAGTTCCTTTTGGAATGACCACCTTCACTTTTCCTGAACCAAGTGCCTTCTTAAAAGCCTGTGTGCAATCTGTCACTCCATCACCGACTGCACCATAATCAAGCACATTGACTTCCTTTTTTATGGAAATAATCAATGCATTATATTCCTTATCCAATTTATTTTTCCATTCAGGAAATAAGCCTTCGTTCATTTCAGTATCATTTCCCCTGTGGCTAAAACCGGTGAGTTTAGCGAGCAGGCCCTTCGCTTTATCCATAAAGGAGAGCTTAGAAATCCTGGTTTCCATGTTTTTGTGTTTTTGAAAAAGCTTATTTGTTTCTTGGACTGCCTTTTCGGCGTTCAATTGAGTGCCAAATAATTCTGATAGTAATTCACGATTTTTTCTTGAATCATGATTCTTACCCAGATCAATCATTCCATCAGCCCCTATAGAGTTCTACAGGAATTATTCCCGGTCTCGTGAGATGTAATCATATAAACAGATAAAACGTATTTTTGAAAGCTTTAATCCGGAAATCTTAGTTGCTGATATTCAGCTGAAGAAAGCAAAAAATGCACAGCAAAAACCCTCCCTCTATAAAGAAGGAAGGCCTATTGTTTATTACCAAATGAAAAGACCGACAAGCATAGCACTTAATAATGACACTGCCATGCCGCTGACAAGCAGCTTCCAGACATTCTTGCCGATAATCGAGGATTTATCTTCACCAAGAATTGAATTAAAAGTGCCATAAATCATTCCGACTGTACTGAAATTGGCAAAAGACGTCAGAAAAGTTGTAGCGGCTGCGATGGTATGTGGCGGCAAATCCTTAATATGCTTTTTCAAGTCCATCATCGCCACAAATTCGTTGGTAGAGATCTTAATGCCCATAAGCTGTGCAACATACATGGCATCATCTTTATTAAGTCCCAGCAGGAAAGCAAACGGACTGAAAATTATAGAGAAAATTTTCTGTATCGTTAAACCATCTACAAAAAATCCTAATATGCCGTTTAGACAGGATGTAAGGGCTACATATCCAATCACCATGGCCAAAATGACGATAACCATTTTCATTCCTACAAGCATGCTGTTAGAAATAGTGGAAAAGAAATCTTTCCTTTCCGATTTAGGAGGAAGGTACACGATATCGTCTTCCCTGCTCACTTCCTGCGGATTCAGCATGCTTGCAAGCAATAATGCATTAAAACAATTTAATGGAATGGCAGCAAAAACATACTGAGGCGGCACCATGGTTAAATAAGCTCCAATGATGGACCCGGAAATGCTGCTCATGCTCATAATGCCAAAGGTAAGCATCCGGTTCTCTTTTAATACTACGAGCTGCTGGCGTATTACAGCCAATGCTTCCGTGTTTCCAAGAAACATCATTTGAATGGAAAAAAAACTTTCAAGTTTAGGAAGCCCTGATATTTTTGAAATAACCCAGCCCACTTTATTAATAATCCAGCCCATAATTCCGAAGTAGGATAAAATATCAAAAAAAGTGATAATAAAAATAATCGGCATCAAAGCGCTGAAAAAGAAATCTACGGTATCATTTGCCATAATTGATGGAAAGGCGAAAGAGATACCGTCATTGGCACAAGAAATAAGCCATGTAAAGAATGAAGCAATATAATTTATGATATTTGTCCCTAGTTTGGTGTCCAGCATAAACCATGTTATGACAAGTTCTGCAGCCAATAGTATCCCAATTGATTTCCACTTAACATTTTTTTTATTGGGCGAAAGCAGAAAAACGATGCCGATTACAATGAAAATTCCTGCCAAATTTAAGAAAAAAAGCATGTCAGCACACTCCTGAAGTAAGATTTCCATAGAAAAAGCCCTTATTTTTTCACCTTTTTGCCGTAAAATCTGACAGAAAGCATGAAAAAATAAGAGCTCCGTCCAGCTTAATTCTTCCTGTTAGTGTTAGAAAATAACAGAAAAAAAGAGGAGATGCTTTATTTTGCATACTTCCTTGTAGTCCGGCATTTTACGGCTGCCAGGTAGAAACTATCAGACCATTACAACTGATATTATACAAGGATAATTTTTGGAATGATTATATATTATTACACACTGTGGGAAACTACAATGGTTTTTATCTTATTCGGAATTTTTAAAGAACTATTACAATCTATAACACTATTTTGTTTATGCAAGAAAATTGCATAGAATAATTTCTCCCTGTTTGCCTGAGTCTAATTAATGGAATCTGCTGGCATAAACGAGTAATATTCTTAGAATAATTTGGTTTTATGAGGAGGAAAATACATTGAAACTATCCGGACATACGGTACTTATAACTGGGGGAGCATCTGGTATTGGACTGGCATTTGCTGAACGTTTCTTAAAAGCAGGCAGTACGGTTATTATTGCTGGCAGACGGGAAGCAAAATTAAAAGAGGCAAAAGAGAAATTTCCAGCACTTCATACAAGGGTTTGCGATGTTTCTGAAGAAAAACAAAGAATTGAGCTTTTCAACTGGGCAGTAAGCGAGTTTCCTGGTCTTAACGTTCTTGTTAATAATGCAGGCATTCAGCAAAGGGTAAACTTATTGAATGTGCAGGAAGACTGGAATTACTACCGCAATGAAATTTCGATTAATGCAGATGCTCCAATCCATCTTAGCATGCTGTTCACCTCTCACTTTGCCAAACTCGATCATGCAGCAATTATCAATGTTTCTTCAGGACTTTCCATGACACCAGGTGTCTGGGTGCCTGTATACAGTGCAACAAAAGCCGCCATCCACTCTTTTACAATCTCCTTAAGGCTGCAGCTGGAGAAGACCAATATAGAAGTGATTGAAATATTCCCTCCTGCAGTCAATACAGATCTTGGCGGTGCAGGATTGCATACTTTTGGTGCCCCGCTTGATGATTTTGCTGACAGCATATTTTCAGATCTTGAAAATGGCATCCGGGAAATTGGTTATGGGGGGGCAAAAGACCGTTTGCGTGCATCAAGGGATGAACTTGATCAGGGCACGCTCCAGGCATGGGAAGGATACTTGGCGAGAAATCCAGATTTCTTTGAATGATGTTAATTATGAAAGGGAGCCTTGCTTCATGGTTCCCTTTCTATTTTCTTATTCGGTCACCTTTAATCCAATTGCTGCACAAAGAATCATAGCAATGAATAATAGACGTTTCCAATCCTTTGATTCTCCATAAAAGACCATCCCTAAAACCGCTCCGCCTGATGCTCCTATTCCTGTCCAAATGGCGTATGCAGTCCCCATCGGAAGTGACTTCATGCTGTATGATAAAAAAAGGAAGCTTGCTCCAAACCCAATAATCAAATATACCAGCCAAAGGAAGCTTGTTTTTCTGTGAAATTGATTTATCATCAATACTCCTGCCATTTCGCATATACCAGCGAGAATTAATGCAATCCATGCCATCAGTTCTTCCTCCTTTCTTCAATCTTTTCCGCTGTTACCGTTTTTAAGCCAATGATTCCTGCTAATAGAAGTAAAATTAACAGCACTTTCGATAAATGAAAAGGTTCGTGAAAAAAGATAATATCAGACGTGACAGTTCCAGCAGTCCCGAGACCAGTAAAGACAGCATACACAGTTCCTGCAGGAAGGGTTTTTCCGGCTGATATCATTCCGTAAAAGCTTACTAGTATGGCAAATCCAGTTAAAGCCCAGTCCAAAAAGCTGTCTGCATGTTTTAAGCCAATCACCCAAATGACTTCAAAAAAGGCAGCTATCATTATTTTTATCCAGCTAGCATTCATTTTGCACCTCTTTAACTTAAGAAATTCCTAAAAACGCAAAAAGCCCGGGAGCCTTCTGAATGAACAGAATCTCCCGGGCTTTTATCCCTCCGTGGCACAGCTCGGCTGCGTGTTTTCTCTCGGTCCAGGCCAGCAAGATACTGCGGAACCCTAGAAAACATAGTCATTTTTAGTTCTTTCTATTATACAAAGCAATGCTGCCATTAGCAAGGGCGGCATGTTTACATTATTTATGTTTATCAGGTGTATTAAGCAAAAGTGTAACAGGCGGTTTTTCATCTGCAGTGACAGGGGCAGCTTTTTGTACAAGTGAACGTCCTTTTCCTGTAGCAACCTTGCCTATAGAAGCAGCTAAAATAATGATGCCCAGTACTAATAAAATCATAAAAGAATCATGATAAGTATCCATAAGGGCACTTTTTTGTGCATTACCGGCAATGATTGCAGTTACCTTGCTTTTGGCATCGGCTGCAGACATGCCTGTGCCCGTAAATTTGCGGATCAGGTCATTCATTTGAATCGGAAAATCCTGGCTTGCAAAGCTCAGCTGATTTCTTAATTGCTCATAATGAAAAGTATTTCTCATGGCTAAAAACCAGCCTAGTATAGGTGCAGCTATGGCACCTAGCATGTTTCTTGTAAAATGCAATGAAACAGATCTCATAGAGGCCTTATGTATATCCCCGGCAAGAGCTGTTCCCAGTGCACCGGAAACCAAAGCCATTGATATTCCCGCGCCAAGCGTCCCAAATTGAAGACATAAGGTTGTAAGTGAGGCATCTTCATTTACAGTAAGCCACTCGAAACTGACATATATAATTGCGAGCGAACCTATTATCCCCAATATGCCAGCTCCCAGCTTGTCATAGAAAAAGGTGCATATTAGTGCGGATACCACAACACCCAAAAATAGGGAGAGATAAACGTGAGATAGTGAAATAAAGGCAGTATCTAAAATGTTGCGCAGAAAGCCATTTACTCCTGCCAAGCTAACAATGAAAGCAATATGAGAAACTATAGCCATCATAAAACCGAAAAATGGTTTTGCTGCAAATAAGGTTCGAAACGGAACTAACGGATTTTCCAGTGTTGTATCCAGCCAGATGAATAGTATCAGGAAAACCGCAGCAGCTGCAAGAAACGGCCAAACAAGCCCAGATTTAAATCCGAGTTTTTGGAGATTAATCATCGGAACAGATAAACATGCAGCGGTAGCAATCAATAGCACCGCTCCTCTTTTATCAAAAGCCCTTTTATCAAGACTTTCCTTTTTATCACGCGGCAAGAGAAGCATGCCGACAATCAGGCATAGAAGAGCGCTAATGACATTAAGCACAAAAAGCCATCTCCATGCGTCTAATCTAAGTGATATGGATCCGAAATAAGCTCCGACTGCAGAAGAACCGAATAGTCCTGCTATTGCCATAAAAAGAAATGTGTTTCTGATCTTATTGGGGAAGGAACGGAGACTGACGGGCAGTATGGTCAAAAATAACAAACCTGCACTAAATCCCTGAATGATCCTCCCTAAATCAAAAAGATCGAGTCCAATCGAAAAAAGGTTTATGACCGAACCGAATAAAAAAACAATGATCAACGTTAAATAGGATTGTTTGAGCCCGAATTTCCTGCTGAATGCCGGGCCAAGCGGCACGCCAATCGCAAACGCCAAATTTGATAAAATAGAGGGATAAAGCATATCATCCGAACTTGCCATAAAACCATTTTGAATGATTATCTGATTGATGGTAAATGAAAGATTCAAGAAGTATTGCGGACCAATTGAAAAAATCGTCAAAATGGCAATGACTAAAAATTTAGGAAAGTATAATTCCCTTGATAGTGTTTTGTATGAAAAATGTGTATCTTCCATTCCTGCTGCCTCCTTGCTTTTTATCATTGACCGGCACTAGGCATGCCTGATAAATGATATTGCCTTTATGTATATTTCAAATAGCAACTTGTATTATACAATATAATGATAAAAATATAAATAAAATGGTTCATTCGTAAAATACATATATAGTTTATCTGCCTAAAAGGGATTGAAGAATAACGAGCCAATCATCAGGCAATACTGACAGTTTCAAACTAATAGTATGGCTGCCCATATAAAAAAATTTGCATCCATCCCTTTTATGAATGTATGCTAATAGTATTCACTATGCAGAGCTTAATTATTTTCCGGGAGGATATTTATGGATCGAATTCTTGATATGATTGAATATGAAATTGCCCTTCTTAACCGGCTCACAAATGCCATCAGCCCTAAACTGGGGAAATTGGACCGTTCCGGCTACATCTTACTAAGCAAAGTCATCGATGGAAATCCTGCGGGAATTAACGAAATTGCTGAAGAGCTAAAATTGAATGTTTCAACAGCAAGCAGGCAGGTGGCAGCTTTGGAGGAGAAGGAGTATATCTCCCGCACACCCGATCAAAAAAACGGAAGAATCAGTTTAATAACGATAACTGATCTTGGCAGGGAAGTTTTTAATTCCGTTAAAAAAGCACGTACAGATGCTTACGCCGCGATTCTCCACAATTGGCCCAAAAAGGATCTTGAAGAATTGGAATCTTCGCTTTCCAAGCTCAACTCAGCTTTAGTGCTATGGAACAGACCCTGATTGACAGCAAACTGTAGTAACTCTAATCCGGTATCTCTGACTAGACATCAACATTTACTGGCAAGTTAATGCAGCATCCCCCATTTTTTATTCAATTGCATAATTTCCTGTTCATGCCCATTTTCTGAGTTTTTCGGGGTTTCTAGAATGCAGGGGATTTGACGCAATTCAGGAGCTGAAAGCAATGAGTGCATTTGCTCTTCAGTAATATAACCTCCAGAAAAAATATTGGCATGGCGATCTTTCCCCTGACCCGCGGGATACAGGGAATTATTCAAATGAATGACTTCCAATCCGTCAAAGTATCCCAGGGCTGTACCTCTATCCAGAAAAGTCCTGGTATTCTCCCCGTTCCATATGCCGCTTGCGAAAGCGTGGCATGTATCCAGGCAAAATCCGATTTTATCCGGAAAACTGCTTAAGTTCCTGACCTGGACCATCTCTTCAAGAGTCGTTCCAAATGATCCAGGGGGACCTGCATTATTTTCAAGAAGCAGCTTACATTTCCCCTTCCATTGAGCTAAAATACGATTCAGCGTTTCTATGATAAGCTGATAGGCGCTAAGCGGGTCAGTACCGCTGGTCTGGTTTCCGAAGTGTACTACTGCCCCAATGGAACCGCAAGAGTCAGCTATCTCCAGATCATTGAGCAAGGAAGAAATGAGCCTTACCTTCTTTTTTCCCGTTGGTGTCAAATTTGCCGGATAGGGTGTGTGTGCAACGGAGATGATGTGATGTTCCAAACAATATTCTCTGCAGCGGCCAGCATCACAAGCATCATAATTTTTAATGGATAAGCTTCTTGGGTTTTTAGGGAAATACTGAAAAGCTGAAGCCTGAATTGCAAGTGCATGGTTTGCAGCGGCCAGATATCCGTCCCGTATACTTAAATGACATCCAAATTTCATGAAAATCCCTCAGTCTATTCTATTGGATTTTGTCCATATAACACATCTTTTTTTGTATGCATGGTCTCCAGTTCTTCTATGGAAACGGAGCGCGTATGTTTTGTATGGGCCCACTCTTTTTGATTTTTTTTAAGAAATCCGAGCAAAGTTACTGGAATCCATGACAGCCCGAATAAATAGGAAATAAAGAACCAATGCAGCTTTTTTCCTTTGTTTTCAAGTATCATCGCCAGAATGGGAAGAGATATGTAGAAGAATACAAAAATTCCGTAAATCCAGCCGTCAAAAAGGATTGAACGGTCAATAATATCACCGAGAAATCCATTTGCTTCGTAAATACCCATGTAAGATAAGCCTGCAAAAATCATCAAGATAAGCGCCAAAATAGACCGGGATGGCATTGCTAAATAAATGGCTGAATCAATTAGCATAAATTTTCTCTTGATAATTCCAGCCTTCAATAATGGAAAAGAATATCTTGTCATACAGTCAAAGTGGCCCTGCATCCAGCGTATCCGCTGTTTAAATGATTGCTTGAATCCCAGCGGTTTTTCATCATAAAGCTTGGCGTCATGTGCCCAGGCAACTCTTTTCCCCGTTTTTAGAATGTATCTCTGGGTGAATTCAAGATCCTCAGTTAGTGATGTAGCTCCCCAGCCTATTTCTTTTAATACCTTCGTAGTGACCGTCACCCCTGTCCCTCCAAGCTGGGCAGTCAAGCCAAGATTTTCACGGGCTAACTGGTAAATCCGGTTTGTTGACCAATAGGCGAATGAATAGGATTTAGTGACCCATGTGTCAAGCGGGTTTTTTGCATCAAGATATCCCTGAATCACATCGTGTCCATCCAGGATTTTAGAATTGACGATTTTAAGAAAATCCTTGCTCACCAGGTTATCAGCATCAAACATGACCGCAGCATCATATGCAGTTCCCTGCTTCTCCAGCTCCCATAATTTATCAAACATCCATTCCAGTCCATAGCCTTTTCCTCGTTTGCCGGGATCGTTTCTAACCATAGCATGCACTCCCGATTTCTTGACTTCCTCAGATGTATTGTCACTGCAGTTATCGCAAATAACAAAAATATCGTATAGTTCTTTTGGATAATCCAGCTGTTTTAAATTTTCGCAGATTTGACCTATTACTTCTTCTTCATTATGAGCAGCAACCAATACTGCAAACTTATTGGCGGGCGGTTTCACTGCTGTTTTCCTGAACCTTCTTAATCCGGAATAGCTCATGATTGTCTGATATCCAACAAAGAATATTGCAATGCCCTGAACAAGGAGAAGCACTAAATAAGTGGAAAATTGCCAAGCATCATCCCACCCTCTTGTAAAAACTCCAAATGTATAAAAACCTGCAATCAGTATAAAAGCATATAACTTGAACATAAAATCACCTCTGTTTTATTTGCTGAAGCTTTTGTAAACCATTTGCGAATTTTAACCCTTTAGGGTCCGTCCCTGCATGTAACCGTATATTTATATTGCTGGTATTTGCTTTTAGACATACACAAAGGGTATTAGGGCTGTCTGCCTATTGTTTCCGAAAATCTGGTTATCATTCCATGATGGAATAATATTGGAAAAGTTAAGTATCTTGTATAGTGTAAATGGTTAGCATGGGTAGGAGACTATATTCAAAGAGGTGTTATCAGTGTCAAGACAAAAGACTTTTATAGGGGTTTTTACATATCTATCTTTAATAATAAAATTTAGTATCGCCAGTTACATAATGATGGGCAATTTTCATATACAAGGATTTTTTATGGAAAGCTCTCTTTTGCTGATGCTGCTATTTATGCTGTACTTGATGAATTATCGGCCATTTACGGCAGCTTGTTTCTTCACCAATTTCATCCTGTCTTTGATAGTAGTCATACAACTGATGTATTTCGATTATTACAGTTCAATTCTCACTTATAAGTCGCTTGCACAAGTAAATCAGGCAGGCAAAATATCAGAAAGTATTATTGCATTAACCAGGTTAAGCTATCTGCTATTTTTTGCGGATTTACTTGGTGTGCTTTTATATAAATTTCTAAATGGTCCTGCTATTAAATTACCAAGGCTGTTTTCAAAAAAAATAATGCATATCCTGCTTATTTTGGGTTTTTCATATGCTGTTTTTGGTTTAATCGGCAGCAGCAAAACGATTAGCGAACTTCATCAGTATGACCAGCTGGGATTTTTGGGCTTTCAGCTGCTGACTGCAGCAAAAGATGCAAAACAAGTCCTTTCGGAAGAAAATATAGTTACAGCAGACAGTCTGGAAAATGAGAAACAAGGCATACTCGAGAGGGAAATCAAATATAAGGGAATTGCCAATGGAAAAAACCTTATTATTGTACAGCTGGAATCAGTCCAGAAGTTCCTTATAAATCTTTCAATCGGCGGCCGGGAAGTCACTCCTAATTTGAATGCATTTTTGAAAGAAAGTTTTTACTTTCCTCATTTTTATACACAAGTGGGCAAAGGCAATACCTCCGATGCCGAATTTATAACAAACACGTCTTTATACGCTAAGGGTGATATCCCAATGTCATCTGCAGCAGAAGGAAAAAAAGTGCCCGGGATGCCCAGGGTCCTTAGGGAGAATGGCTATCATACTGCGACATTTCATGCAAATAGCGTGACATTTTGGAATAGGGAGAAACTTTATGCTTCATTAGGCTTTCAGGAATTTTTCGATAAAAACTATTTTGGGAGCCAAGACCCTATCTCGTATGGTGTTTCAGATGAAGTGATGTATAAAAAAACAGTAAAGGAATTGTCGGCCTTCAATCATGATGGTGAAAAGTTTTATAGCCATATCATTGCTCTTTCCAGCCATTTCCCTTATAAATTGCCTGAAGAAAAAAAGAAATATGCAATATCACTGCCAAAGGAATATGAAGGTTCCATGGTCGGTTCATATATTGAAGCAGTAAGCTACGCGGATTATGCTTTTGGAAGGTTTATCAAGGAATTAAAAAACGAAGGGCTATATAATCAATCTGTTATAGCCGTCTATGGAGATCATCAAGGCCTTCAGACAAAAAGCAGCAAAGATGAAAAACTTGCGGGAAACATATTCAGGAAAAAGTATGATCCTGTACTGGATCACCTGAATATTCCACTTATCATTAAAGTGCCATCCATCAATCAAGGCGCCACTATTAACATGACGGGCGGTCTCGTGGATATTTACCCAACGGTAGCCAACTTGCTTGGTATTGATATCTCAAAGGAAGTCATATTCGGGACCGACTTGATTAATGCAGCAAGTAATGTGATTGGCATCCGCTTTTATGCACCCACTGGAACATATATAACTGAAACCAGCTCGTTTTCTCCCGGAACAAATGAAAAAAGCGGAATCAAGACAAATATTAACACAAGGGCTAGTTCTGCAGCAGACAAGAAATCTATAAAAAAACTGCACCAGCTTCTTCATTATCTTAAGCTCTCAGATGACTTTATCGATTCATTGCCTTCCCTGCAGAATTAGATGAGTATGCCTTCGCAGATGAGCAGAGCAGGCTCACCGGCCGGCCCGCACAGGGGGCATCCAGTTAAGGATAAAGTCACCTGATTTTGATAACGGCCTATTTGGAAATTAGGTATTTTTCTCTAAATATTGGACTCAGCTCACTCCAAACATCAAATTTATTTCCATTTAAATCATAGAAAACAAAATTTCTTCCAGAGTGTCCTCTGTTTTCTATTTCTCCAACTCTAACTTGTTTTCCAATAAAATCCTTACGTATAGCTTCTAAAGCATTTAAACCATTGACTTCAAATGTTAATGAAAAACGTTCTTCGCCATGAATATCAAAAAAGTTAGAGCTTTGATTTTCATCAGATTTTACGAGAAATACGCTTTGATCAGCAAGGTTAAGTATCGCTTTATCTTCATCTTTATAACTTAATTCAGCTCCCAATATGTTCACATACCATTTCGAAGAAAGTTCTGTATTTGTAACAGGAATATATGTTGTACCAATTCTTAATAATTTTTCAGCCAATTATTTCTCCTCCTCGGAAGTATTGTTGTGAAAATTATGATAATTCAGGTTTATTATAACAGAGTTATTTATCATCGTTAATATATAAAATATCTAAAATATGAATGACATGCGATTCAAAATTCAGCAAAGTAAATGGGGTTTGTATCTGCAGCATACGAACCATCCATATAACAGGAAAAACAGCAGTACATAAATGCACTGCTGTTATTTTTTACGATATTCTTTCCTGCTGTTTTTCTTTATATTAAACCTTAAGGTCTTTTCCCGCATCAGAAATGTGGACAAGAAGATGTGCCAAGTGATGTATAGGGCCGTATTCTTCTTCTTCTTCCTCTTCTTCAACGTCCTCAATGCTTGATGCACCTTGCAAATAAAGAGCCATAAACTCATAAAAATCTGTCATTTCAAAAGAATAGCAGGCGCTTGGATCTTCATTTTCTTCCTCATATTGAAGTATGAGATAAGAAATATCTCCATCATCATCTTCTGCGTCGATAAAAACGAAATATCCTATGTTCGTATCTAAATCAAATAAATGTCTTATGCCGCCTAATACCGATTTTTTAAATTCTTCTTCTGACAGTTTTTGGACCTGCATTGTATCAACATGGTCTTCCTGGTGAAAAGTTACATTAAATGAGTTCATGGGTTTCCTCCTTTTACATATTGAAAATAACAGCAGGCAATCATGTGACAATATTAATTATACCCTTTTTAACCCATTATTATCATGTCTGTCTAAAAGGATGTTTCCAAAATAACTGGACAATGATCGCTTCCCATTACCGAACAGTGGATATCCGCACTTTTCAGATTTTCTTCTAGCCGCTGAGATGCAATGAAGTAGTCGATACGCCAGCCAATATTCCTTTCTCTGACTTTGCTCATATAAGACCACCATGTATACATGTCTGTTTTATCTGGATGGAAAAAGCGGAAAGTGTCCAGAAAACCCTGTTCGATGATATTTGTCATTTTCCCTCGTTCTTCTATCGTAAATCCAGAATTCTGTTTATTTGATTTTGGATTTTTCAGGTCAATCTCATGATGTGCCACATTCAAATCACCGCATAAAATAACCGGTTTTTTTGCATCAAGTTCTTTGAGATAGGCCAGCATTTCTTCTTCCCAGTGTAATCGGTACTCCAGTCTGGATAAATCTCTTTTTGAATTAGGTGTGTAGACATTTACAAGGTAAAATTTTTCAAATTCAAGAGTGATAATTCTTCCCTCAGGTTCTTCCTCATTTACCCCTACGCCATATTTAACGGATAAAGGCTCTTTTTTTGTAAAAACAGCAGTGCCAGAGTAGCCTTTTTTAATTGCATAATTCCAATATTGATGATAACCATCAAGTTCAAGAGAGATTTGCCCTTCTTGAACTTTCGTTTCTTGAATGCAAAAAATATCCGCATCCATTTCTTCAAAATAACTTAAAAAACCCTTTCTGACACATGCCCTTATTCCATTTACATTCCAAGACACTAATTTCATGATATTAACATTCTCCCCGCTTGCATTTATAGTAACTTTTTCTATGTTATCAGCATAACACAGGAATCTCCTCAAAAAATAAGAACATGAGCTGACAGGTATTCAGCTCATGTTCTTATTTATACTATTTATTTTAGGCACTTTTCGTAATCTTTGTTGTTATGAAACAAGGTGGTTGATTTCCGCTCCAGGATGCTCGCTTGAGCGGCGGCAGCCGTTGATCCTTTTTCGGCCGCGCCTGCGTATCTCACCTGTTCTGCTCATCTAAGCAGGAATCTCGCATCTCACGCTCCAATCAACCTCTGACTGAACAATGGGAATGACTCACAGAACTTATTAAAAAAACACCAATATTTTAGAAAGAAACCTTATTTTAAAAGTGATTGATAAAGTTCTTTATATTGCTGTGACGAAGCGTTCCAGCTGAAATCCAAATCCATTGCCCTCTCAGCAAGCTTTTTCCATCTATCAGGCTGGAAACGGTAAAACCCTACAGCCCTTTCAATGGTGTAAAGCATGTCATGTGCATTGAAATTAGCAAAACTAAAACCATTTCCTTCTTCTGTAAACTCATTAAAAGGTATCACGGTATCATTTAGGCCGCCTGTTTCCCTAACCAGGGGAAGTGTGCCATATCGCATAGCAAGCAGCTGCCCGATTCCGCAAGGCTCAAATTGAGAAGGCATCAGGAAAATGTCGGAGCCTGCATATATCTTTCTTGCCATAGTTTCATCAAAATAGGTTCCGGCATATACTTTATCCGGATATTCACGGGCAAAGCCCCTAAATGCTTCTTCATATTGCTGTTCGCCTGTTCCAAGAAGAACAAATTGAACATTGAGTCCCATCATTTCATGAAATACATGCAGAACAAGGTCTATTCCTTTTTGATCCACAAGGCGCGTGACCATGGAGATAATTGGAATATCTTCTCTGACAGTAAGGCCCAATTCTTCCTGCAGCCTGAGTTTATTTTCCATTTTTCCCTTGGTATCACTAAATTTTTGATAGATTCTTTCATCTGCTGCCGGATCATATGTATGTGCATCGATACCATTCACTATTCCGAATAACTGGTCATTCCGTTTATTTAAAAAGCCGTCCATATTTTCCCCATAATATGCAGTCTGAATTTCTGATGCGTATGAAGGGCTAACTGTCGTCAGTATGTCGGAAAATGCCAGTCCAGCTTTCATATAGCTTACATTTCCATTAAACTCGAGTCCGTCTATATTAAAATATAGATCGCTCAAATCAAGGAGTTCAGACAGGACCGACTTAGGGTACACACCCTGATAACGCAGGTTATGGATCGTGAAAACCGTTTTAATATTCTCATAAAAAGGATGCTTCCTGTAATGTGCCTTCAATAACACACTGACAGGTCCTGTCTGCCAGTCATGGCAGTGAAGGATATCTGGCTTATCCTCAAGATATGGGAGAGCCTCAAGCACAGCTCTGGAAAAGAATGCAAAACGCTCACCATCATCATAATATCCATAGCTGCCATGCCGTTTAAAATAATACTCGTTATCAAGAAAATAATAGTTGATTCCATCTGATACAATCCGTTCTATTCCGCAAAATTGCTGTCTCCAGCCTACTGGAACTTCAATGCTTTGTATATGCTGCATTTTTTCTTTGAATTCCTGTGGAAGGTCCTGAAATTTTGGCAAAATGACGCTCACATCAACCCCTTGCTCTTTTAAAGCCTTTGGCAGTGCCCCTATTACATCTCCCAGTCCGCCTGTCTTGATAAAAGGGGCACATTCTGATGCAGCAAATAAAACATGCATGGTAAGACCTCCGTTAGATAGTTTCTGCTTTTTTTACCACTCTTGGCTGTGACTCGCCAATAAGCATTTTATCCTTTGTAATACGCACTTGTTTATCAGTAATAACATTTTCAACATGTGCGCCTTCTTCAATTTCTCCCTTTTGCATGATGATGCTATTTTTCACGTAGGCACCCTTTTTAACTTTAACTCCCCTGAAAATGATGCTGTTTTCTACAGTTCCTTCGATGTCACAGCCATTGGCAATTAAGGAGTGTGAAACGCTTGAAGTGTTGGAATATTTAGCAGGTGCTTCATGCTTTACTTTTGTATAAACATCCCATGAATCATAAAAGTAAGAACGGATTTTTTCAGGATTTAAAAATTCCATATTGCTTTGATGGAAAGTTTCCAGTGAATGGATAAAAGGCATTTCCCCTTTGAAATGGTAGCCCTTTACACATAATTTATTAAGGTTGGCCTTAACTGCATCTTTTAGTAAATCAAATTCGTCGTTTTCTACACACTTTTTAATTAAGTCAATAAGAATGGCTTTATCAATTACGAAAGTTTCCAGACACACATGATCGCCTGATTGAGGGGAAGTAAAGAGCTCCAAATCCAGGATATTGTCCTCAAAATCCACTGAACAAGTATGATAAACCAGTTTCTGGACCGGCTCCCCGTCATAGTCTTTATAGACAACGGTAATGTCAGCATTGTTGCGTTTATGCTCTTCCAAAATTTCATTAAAGTCAATTTTAGATACATGGTGCCCCGGCGATATAATCACTGTGTCAGCGGAGGTCCGCTCAAAAAATTCAAGATGATTATAAAATTCCTGAAGATCTCCCTTGATTTGTACATCAGGATGGACTGGAGGAAGAATGAATAAACCACCGCTTCTCCTGTCAAGATCCCATTCCTTCCCAGATCCCAAATGATCCATGATAGAGCGGGTATTGTCTTTCGTGAAGACGGCTACCTGCGAAATTTGCGCATGTATGAAATTGGATAAAGTGAAATCGATTAACCGGTAGCGGCCCGCAAAAGGAACTGCCGCAAACTCCCGATAAGATGTCAGTTCCTTAAGGTATCTTTTTTCATTAATTAAGTTAATTATACCTAACACGTTGTCCATTTTTTTACCTCCAATGATGTAATATTAACGTAATTCCTTGCTGGGCTGCTGGTTCTCTCCGATTAAAACAATTTCATCCGATCCTCTTTCAGAATTTATCACAGTATTATCCTCGATTACCGTATTTGGCATGATAATGGCTCTTTCAATAGTGACATTCTTTCCAATTGTTACATCAGGCATGATAACAGAATCCTTAATGGATGAGCCGCTGCCGATTTGTACGTTATATGATACTACCGAACGCTCCACACTGCCGAAAACGATTGATCCTTCGTTTATAAGTGATTCTCTGACATACGCTTCTGGTGCAATATATTGAGGAGGGTGATTTGCATTTCCTGCATAAACCTTCCAATGGCTGTCTTCGCAATTGAACGCAGGCGTATCGGACAGTAAATCCATATGGGCTTCCCACAAGCTCTGAACAGTGCCTACATCCTTCCAGTAACCCCCGAAACGGTATGCATAAATTTCATCATGGTCTTCAAGCATTTTTGGAATGATATCTTTTCCAAAGTCATTGGAAGATGAAGCATCGTTTTCATCTTGGTTAAGGTAGCTTTTGAGGAGCTTCCAATTGAAAATGTATACACCCATTGAGGCGAGATTGCTTTTAGGATTTTCTGGTTTTTCTTCGAATTCTGTTATTTTTCCCTGATCATCAGTGTTCATAATCCCAAATCGGTCTGCTTCGTGCCATGGGACTTCAATAACTGCTATCGTTGCTTTTGCTTTCTTTTCGATGTGTTCCTTAAGCATGCGGTTATAATCCATCTTATAAATATGGTCTCCAGAGATGACCAATACATATTCAGGATCATACTGATCGATGAACTGGGTATTCTGGTACACTGCATTTGCAGTGCCTTTATACCATTCCCCTCCATCTTTTCCTAAGTAAGGAGGAAGCAGGGATACTCCGCCGAAATTTCTGTTTAAATCCCAGGCGCCGCCATTACCTACATACTCATTCAGTACATGCGGCTGATATTGAGTCAGGACTCCTACCGTATCGATGCCGGAATGTGTACAATTGCTTAATGTAAAGTCAATAATCCGGTATTTTCCGCCAAAAGGCACTGCCGGCTTTGCCAGCCCTTTCGTTAATTCGCCGAGCCTTGAACCCTGTCCGCCTGCTAATAGCATTGCAATCCACTTTTTAGATGCCATGTTGCATTCTCCCCTGTCTTTTTTTTGTTTGTTTCATAAATATAGTCACACCTAGTGGAGGAACTTTTATTTCCATACTGTGAGGCTGATTATGATAAGGTTTTTTGTCGACAGAAATTACTTCTTCATTACATTGGCCAGATCCGCCAAAAGAAATGTCATCGCTGTTGAAAACCTCTATGTATTTTCCCGTTGAAGGAACGCCTATCCGGTAATCTATATATACCTCTTTTGAAAAATTGCAAACTACTATACAGTAATCGCCTTTGCGTTTTCCCTTTCTCATGAACGCCAGAATGCTCTGATTTCTGTTATCAGCATCAATCCATTCAAAGCCCTCCGCTTCATGATCAAGCCGCCATAATGAAGACGAATCTTTATAAAACTTGTTAAGAGCTTTCAAGTATTGGCTGAAATCTGTATGTGACTCATACTCTAAAAGCATCCAGTCAAGCTGCTCTTTATCCTTCCATTCTGCAAAAGGAGCAAGCTCGCTTCCCATGAACATGAGCTTTTTCCCTGGATGAGCCATGAAATATCCGAATAATAGCCTTAGATTAGCGAATTTCTGCCAATAATCTCCCGGCATTTTATCAAGCAGAGATTTTTTTCCATGGACAACTTCATCATGTGAAAATGGAAGCACGTAATTTTCTGTAAATGCATAGAAAAACGAAAAAGTCAGCAAATTATGGTGAAACGGCCTTTCCTGAACTTCCAGCTTCATATAACGCAGAATGTCATTTGCCCAGCCCATGTTCCATTTATAATTAAAGCCAAGCCCGCCCGCATCTGTCGGGGAACTGATCAATGGCCGGTCGGTTGCTTCTTCGGCCATCATTAGGATACCCGGGTACTTCTTGAAAAGAGTTTCATTTAATTTTTTGACAAATGCAATGGCTTCTAGATTTTCCTCGCCGCCATACTGATTTTTGAGCTTGAAAGGCAGCGGATTATCATGGTTTAAGTATATAAGAGATGAAACCGCATCAACCCTGAAGCCATCAATATGATAGACTTCCATCCAGAACATGGCATTGGAAATAAGGAAGCTTACAACCTCAGGCTTGGCAAAATCAAAACTGTATGTACCCCATAGCGGACGTTCGGCTTTATTGGGATCTGCTGGTTCGAAAAGCGGTGTTCCATCAAATTCCCCAAGGCCATGAAGGTCTTTGCAAAAATGTGCCGGAACCCAATCAAGAATGACACCTAGCCCTTTCTTGTGGCATTGATCGACAAAATACATGAAATCCTCTGGCTTGCCAAATCTGCTTGTCACAGAGAAAAAACCTGTAACCTGATATCCCCAAGACCCGTCAAAGGGATGCTCCATAATGGGCATCAATTCAATATGTGTATAGCCGGCAGAAACAACATAGTCTATTAGTTCACTTGCCATTTCCCTATATGTATATAGCTCATCGTTTTCTTTTTTCTTCCATGTACCCATATGTACTTCATAAATATTCATTGGCTTATGATAAACATCTGTTTTTGCTCTTTCAGACATCCACTTGCCATCCTGCCAATCATGCTTATCCAAATCATAGATAACAGAAGCAGTATTTGGACGGAGCTCGGAATAAAAGGCATAAGGGTCTGCTTTTAAAACAGTGCCGCCAGAAGAGCTGTATACCTTGTATTTGTATATATCGCCTTCTTTCAGGCCGGCAATGAATATCGCCCATATCCCGGAACCCGCGACACGCTTCATTTCATGAACAGCATCTTCCTGCCAGTTATTAAAGTCCCCTACAACTGAAATCTTTTTTGCATGAGGAGCCCATACAGCAAACCGGACACCTTCCTGGCCATTATAGGAGGCAAGGTGCGCACCAAGCATTTTATAGCTTTCATACAATGTTCCTTCATGAAAAAGATATAAATCAAACTCGCTAGGATATATTTCAGGATGACCTTCCGTTATCTCGTTCAATCAAAACCCCCGCCTTCTAATTTATTTTTTCTTCAGCAGCCTGAAATAGCTTTTGAATACATTCGACATATATTTTTGATTTTCCTTTGCGAAACAATGATTTTTATTATACAAATTTGTCTAACACCTATTGATACCCACTATCTTTTCTGCTGAAACCTAAAAAAGATTATTTTACAAAAATATTTTCGCTTATTTTTGAGCCCCTTGAAAATGGAGCAGGCAGTGCGTCTTTGTACCCCGAATATAGGTGATGGTGATTTTGAAAAAAACAAAAATAGCCCTCCTTCATTTCAGGAGGGCCGCAATTGCCTTTTAAGCTTCAAGGGAATCAAGCTCTTTATTTTTCATTTTATTTAAAAACAGATAGGTTAATGATACAGACCATGCAAGCGGTGTGTTTCCGTTTGGCCTGTTTGTTCCGCCAATATAAAGTTCAGGGATTTCCCAGCTGTCAGGAATGATTTTCTTTGTTTTCTTAATATACTCCTGAGCTTTATCAAACATTCCTAGTTCGAAATAACATAACCCGAGCCACGGCAGCCCGAAACACCATTCTGCTTCACTGCCTTCATTATAATATTGGTCATTTTCATACCTTATGCAACCGTATGTCCTTTCGAGGCGGGTTGAAACGGTTTTTACAATAGTCATTGCCGTTTTGCGGTCTACGATGCGGTAAGGATAAACCAAAGATAATAATGCTAAATCCGTTTCTTTTGTTTCGCTTTCTCTAGGCAGCATAAACCTGAGTGTTTCCTGCCCTTTTTGAATTAATTCTTCTTTAACATCCACCAGCATTTTCACGGCATTAAGTCCTGCTACGCAGGCACCGATGCTGGAAGAGTGCAATTCCATATTTTCTTCCCACATGCCATTATCCTTTGCTTGCCAATATTGAAGGCACTCAAGATATCTCACTAGTTTTTGAACAATTTCAAGGTCTTTTTCATCTCTTATTACATTTTGGCCATGGCGCACACCCTCGCCTGCCCCCCAAAGGAAAGCTCCGATTGCATCATTCTGTGCATGGCCCCATTCCTGGCTGATCTCTTTGAGATCCTGTGAATATCTTGAGTGAATATATTCAAAAGGATATACCGGTTTTTTCTCAGTATGAATGTCAATCTTCCATTCATAACGTTTAAATAAGTCGAACATTGAATGATAGGCTGTTTCATATCGCTCGCAAGGCACCTGCAAAAAAGGCAAAACCGTATAGACAACATCCCGGATCCAGACATAGCTGTAATCTTGGGAAGTGCTCGCTGTATATGTGCCATTTGGAAGCCTCATCGTATCAAGAACTGTAATCGCTTTATCACAATCCATCATATCTGCACCTCCAGAACTTTTTTCCAATATCCTTATTCTAGACAAATGATTCTAATCTAATCATTACATGCTGATTTTTTATAAAAAATGAAAAGAAGTTATTTTAGAAGCGTTTTCATTTTGTGAGATGTTCAAAATGAAACAGCTTTTAAAAAAAACCATTCCATTTCAGGGATAAGATAGTTTATGTTAAAAAGTAATCATTTGATAATAAGCCAGATAATAAGCTGTTCAAAATCAGCATATGCCTATTTTATGGAAGGGACATAGAGATAGCAGTAAAGATTAAAGCTGCATATTATTATGATATCTGACAAAGAGTCTCTATATGACAGTTACACAGGAACAAAAGTACAAAAAAATGATCCGATATAGGCATATCGGATCATTATCCTGTGAATTTCGCAGCTAATGCAGTTAATTCACTGTATATTTCAATGATTTCATCCATTTTCATTCTAACTAGGCCGCTTGAAGAAGGTGCAACAAAATCAACGGTTCCGGGAATCATTGAATCATTTTGAATGCCCCACTGGCTTTTAGTTTTTTTTGAATATTCCTTATAAACTCCTTTTCCGACAAAACAAACAATTTTAGGCTTATAATATATAATCTTTTTAATTAAATCTTCTCTTCCGGCCTTATATTCTTCCTTTGTAATTTCGCCGGCATTTTTTGTTGGCCGTTGTACAATGTTTGTAAATCCATATCCTGCAGAAAGGAGCTCTGCATCTTCTGAAAAATGATGTAATTTAGGTGTTAAACCAGAATAATATAGGATCTTCCAAAATCTGTTTCTGGGATTTGCATAATGATGTCCCGTTTTACCTGAAAGAAGACTTGGATTGAAGCCGACAAACAATATTTGAAGATTGTGTTTAATGTGGTCATTTATTCCATTCACCTTTTAAAATTAGCTCCCTTCCAGGGCTGATTTCATATTTATAGCACTCCAGAAAAAAGTCTTGCGAAAGATTCCTTCGACCTTTCTGTGAAACCTCTCTTGTAATACTGGACAGGTTTCAGTTTTTCGCTGTCTTTTATATCTTCTTCATAATGTGCCGTTAAATCCCGGATAGATGTACTGCCAAATAAAAAGATATTTACTTCAAAATTCAAATGGAAACTTCTCATATCCATGTTGGCTGTGCCTATAGAAGCCAGATCTCCATCTATAATGATTATTTTCTGATGGAGGAACCCTTTCTTATACGAATATATTTCAACGCCAGCCCGCAGCAGCTCATGAAAGTAAGAGCGGCTTGCATATTGAGTCAGAAATCCGTCATTTGTTTCCGGGACCATGATCCGCACTTCAATTCCTTTGGAAGCTGCCACTCTGAGAGCAGTTCGGATTGACTCATTAGGGACGAAGTATGGAGTGGCAATCCAAATAGATTTAGTGGCGCAAGAAATCATTGTATAATAATAATCACTCATAATCCCCTGCTGGGTATCAGGGCCGCTTGCCACCACCTGGACCGCTCCATCTCCTTTCTCCTCTGGAGGTTCGTAGCACCTATATTTTTCAAGGATCTTTTCTCCGCTGACATATTCCCAGTCAAGCAGTAAAACAGTGTGCAGCGTGTATACTGCCTCTCCTTTTACAACCATATGGGTATCTCTCCAAAAACCCACATTTTCATCTTCCCCAAGATATTCGATTCCTACATTCAATCCACCCACAAATCCGATTTTCCCGTCTATAATAATGATTTTGCGGTGATTTCTAAAGTTGAATTTTTGGTTGAAGAATCCATACTTTAATGGCAGGAATGGATGCACCTTAATGCCTGCTTCCTTCATGTTTTCAATTTCCTTAACAGACAGTTTCATGCTTCCTGCAGCATCAAAGATAAATAAGACCTCTACACCATTTCTGGCTTTGTCAATCAATATATCAATGATTTCCTTGCCTAAACGATCAGACCGGAAAATATAGTATTCAATATGTATATATTCTTTTGCTTCTTTAAGCCTTCTCTTTATTTCTGAAAAAGTTTCTTGGCCATTTTTTAAGACTGCCGTCCTTGAAGCCGTGCTAATGCTTGTCAGGGATTCATTTTTGGCAAAAGCTGCCAGGCATTGCTGATGGTCATTCAGAAAGGACAAATCAGGATTCGTTTTTTTGTAAACAGAACGCTGCCATTCCTCCCTGTGATTTCTTCTTTTGTTCCTGAAAAGGAACCCCTTCAGATACAGCTGCCCTGAGTATAAATAAAAAATATAGCCAATTATGGGGAAGAACAGCAATACATATATCCATAAAAGTGTATTTTGAGGTGAACGGTTTTCAAGCATAAGAGAGTAAACGCTTGAAATGATCGCCACTGCATACAATGCCGCAAATAAGTACTTGACAGCAAGGCTTGCAGGGCTCAGCAAAACCATATATGCGGTAAAAATATAAATAAATAAAAATACAAAATCCATTCTCCGTTTTTTCATGCAATCAATCTCCGTCTGTCAAATTTTTTTCAAATCTTGTTTCTATACCCCTTTTGACAGCTTTCAGAAACTAGCTTTAAATAATTTAAATGCTTCAAACGTTATTTTGCCCTAAAATTATACTTCAAAGCCAAAACAGGCTAATTTTTGCATGAGCTTCTATACATTTTGGAACAGCAAAAAGAGCTGATTTGCTTAATCAGCTCCTTAAGCAGTTTTATCCTTCAGTTATCGATTTCGAAAATGTTTTTCCTTATGAACCGCCTCTTCGAATTGTTCCAGCTGATTATTCAGCCTCTCGATGAGTTCCTCATCTTTCAGCGGCATATTTTCATCTGTTTTATCAATTTGTTTATCAATAAAATAAAGTCCCTGAATCGGCTGTCCTTTTAATATGGCAATGAGAGGTTTTAAAGAATAATCAATCGCCAGTAAATGCGCCATGCTTCCGCCTACCATAATTGGCAGCACGGGTTTATTTTTAAAAGCCCCTTCAGGCAAAAGATCAATCAGTGATTTTAAAACACCGGTATATGATGCTTTATATACTGGAGACCCAATAATCACTCCGTCTGCATTCAGGATAGCTTGTGATAATTTTTCAATCTCAGGGCTGTCATAGCGTGCATTTACCAGGATATCAGCTGAAAAATCCCTCACTGAAACATATTCAGATGTGAAACCATTCTTTTCTTCAAGCGATTGTACATGTTTAAGAATCAGGTCGGTCCTTGAAGGCGCCGACGGGCTTCCGGAAATGATGACAATTTGGCTCATTATATACTTCTCCCCTTTTTTTAAAACACAGATTATTTTTTAAAAAGCTCTTTTAAACTTGCCAAGTGCTTTTCTCTGTAAACGCAAGACTCGCGGGTGCGTCCGCTGAGCCTTCTCACAGCTTATTTTCTTGGTCGCCAATGATGCCAATTCACCGGCAATCGATTCTGCTCCAATCAACAAAGTGCAAAAAGCAACAATGTGCTTTAACAAAGCCTTTTAAAAAATGGCTGTTTGTCGGAAGCAGGCCTTATAAAATACATTATGATTCAAATACCTTGAATTAAATCATAATCTTCTTTTAAAATGACTGTCAATATATAGAGCCGTTATAAATAATGGGTGCGGATTCATTTAAGCGGGTAATTTTCATTCAGCCAAAGAGTGACTGTGGCGATAAATTTTTCTGCTGCAGGAGAAAGGCGTTTAAAGGATAGTGCGGATAACCCGATAGAACAGTATTCTTGATGCCCTGCAAGCGGAATTTTTTTCACACCGGCAGGGATACTGCCCACAGCAATTTCGGGAAGTATGCTTACCCCAAGATGTTTACCCACCATGGCCAGTATAGCTTGCTCATCTTCCAGTTCATATGAAAAACGAGGTGTTATACGATGTTTTTTTAATAATTTAAGAACGGTTTCACGAAAAGATTTCTTTAGTATCAAAGTTTCCCCCTTCAGCATTGAAAGCGGGAAATCACTATTTTCCGGAGAATTATGAGCTGCAGGGAGTATTAAATATAATTTTTCGCTTTTCAGATTTAAAATATCAAAATTTCCGGCCGGGGGCAAATTCAAAAAACCGAAGTCAATGATTCCATCTGCTATCCATGAGCATATTTCCTGCTGATTCCCTTCCATAAGGTTAACTTTAATCGATGGATATTGATCGGTAAATTTCTTTAGCATTCCCGGGTACCATTGTGATGTAACGGATGAAAAAGAACCTATTTTTATACTGCCGGTCTCGAGGCCGGAAATCTCTGCAGCATCCTGCTTTAATTTATGATAGCTGTTCATCATTTCCTTGATATGTATTAAAATTTTCTCTCCATCTGCAGTCAGCGAAATGCCGCCCCTGTTGCGGATAAGGACGGAAAACCCAAGCTCTTTTTCCAGTGCGGAGATTGCATGGCTGACTGCTGACTGTGAAATTTTTAAGAATTCGCCGGCTTTTGTTAAACTGCCGGTCTCTACCACTTGATAAAAAATTTCATATTTTCCCAGTGTCACAATAAACGCCTCTTTTAAAAGATTTTGTATATTGAATATAGATCAATATCAGGGAATGGGCAAAATTTTATACACCCCGATAAAAAATAGCGGGGCAGCTTAATGCTGTCCCGCTGAACGTTCTTATATGATTGAATCGCTGTCTAAATTATATCTTCTGTCATTGATGCAGTCTTCACACAAATAAAGATGTGATTCACCAACCAGAACCTCTTCGTCGTTCATATCCTTTTGATGTCCGCATATTTCACATTTG
Source organism: Bacillus sp. MUM 13 (assembly GCF_001866725.1). NCBI lineage: Bacteria > Bacillati > Bacillota > Bacilli > Caryophanales > Bacillaceae > Bacillus > Bacillus sp. MUM 13. Next base: position 19,478 of record NZ_MLYQ01000025.1, on the reverse strand, counting down.
TACATAAATTTTACCTCTTTCTGTCATTAGCGTTACTGCTGATCATTACTTTCAATCTCATATCCAAGATCCAGTATTGCCTGTTCAAAATCCTGCCGGGAAGCCATCCTGCTGTCGTATGAAAAGCTTGCTTCACGATGTTTTATATCGATTTCAGCTTTATTGATACCCCAAACTGATTCTAAAGCCTGAAGGATTTTTTCTCCGCTTTCCTGGCTGTCCAGTCCGCTGACAATCATTTTCCACTGCTCCACATCTTCTCTTCCTTTCAATGCTTTTTATTATTTTCAAGAAAGACTTCTCCCATGCCCTCCATGAAATCTACCATTGTGGTCATAGCCGCACGTATTTCAGGACTGCGGAGTCTTTTGCGCATTTTCCATAAAGATTGTTTTTCTCCCTGATGTCCCGTTTCGGAAAGGCGTTTTATACCATGGCTGACGCCTTGAAGCATTGTTTCAAGTTCGTTTGGATTCATTGTTGATAAAAAACCAAATAATCCCATGGCGCTTTTAATAATATTATGGACAGCAGGCTGGTTGATTTGTCCAATGGCGATTGCAGCAACCTCTGTCCGCTGTTCGAGGAGAGAGTTAGCTGCTTCTAAAATCGTAAGGTCATTAAGGCCTTTCAAAACCCCTATTGCAGCCAGAACAGCTTCACGGTTTTCTGCCAGCTCTTTCACAATATCTGCTACTGCCTGATTTTGTTCTTCAGCATAATTTGGAATGGTTTTATTAATTTGCCTGATTGCTTTCGCCATATTCATCCCCCTTTATCTCAAAAAGTTCAGTTATTGGTTTAAAATCTTCTCTTTTCCACTTATCTTCAACACGTACACTGATTTGGGGAACTCTGTTTCCAAATCGATGGTTATGGCGGGGAAGCGGCGGCTCCCCTTCTTTTTCGATTACAGTCATCTTGACGCCCGCTTCTTTGTAGGCAGGAGTGTGGGTAATTGTATCATGGTAGCTGCTTGTCAATCGGTTCACAGCCTCATTATCTTCAAATGAATTCATGGTTAGATAAAGTTCATTGCCCTGGACTCTTTCCGTTACCATGACCCGAACTTCAACATGGCCATATGGGGAAGTCAGCCCTACAAGTGAACCGTCTTCCAGATTTCTTTCAGCAGCTAATTCAGGCGAAACTTCTACCCAAGGATGAGGCACTTTATGTGTAAGCCCTTCTGATTTATATGTCATGTTTCCTTCATGGAAATGCTCAAGCAGCCTTCCATTATTCAAATGAAGGTCATATTCTTCCCCGGAAACGAAAGGAGGCGTCCACTCAACACTGACCAGCTTCGCCTTTCCATCAGGGAAAGGGAATTTATCTTTATAAAGCAGAGGTGTATCAGTCCCATCATTAGCAACAGGCCAAACAAGGCTTTTGAAGCCCTCCAGTCTATCGTAGCTGACTCCTGCAAATAATGGTGCAAGTCTTGCGGCTTCATCCATGATGTCGCTTGGATGCTGATAATTCCAATCTGCCCCCATCCTGTTAGCTAAATCCTGGAATATTTCCCAGTCGGGTCTTGAATTTCCTAGCGGCTCGAACACCTGATAAAAACGCTGGATTCTGCGTTCTGTATTCACGAATGTTCCATCTTTTTCTAGTGATGGAGATGCAGGCAGCACCACATCGGCAAATTGAGCAGTTTTACTGAAAAATACATCCTGGACAACAAAAAATTCTAATTTTTCAAATCCATCAATGACATGATTGGAATTGGAGTCAACAATTGCCATATCTTCGCCAAATAAATATAAAGCTTTTAGCTTGTCATTATGAATGGCTTCTACCATTTGATGGTTATTCAACCCAGGAACTTCAGGTATGGCAGTACCCCATGCTTTCTCGTACCTCTCTCTTGCCTTTGGATCTTCAATAGCTTCATATCCAGGGAACCATGCTGGCATTGTGCCAAAATCACATGCTCCTTGAACGTTATTATGTCCCCTTAAAGGATAAGCCCCCGTTCCAGGCTTGCCGTAATTGCCGGTAATCAGCAGAAGATTGGAAATGGCTGTGCTGGTATCTGTTGCTCCCTTATGCTGAGTTACCCCCATTGCCCAGAGAACACATGCTGACTTTGCATCATGAATCATTTCTGCAATTTTTATTAAATCACTTTTTGAAATGCCTGTTTTCTCAGCTGCATAATCAAGGGTGTACAGTCCCAAACTTTCCTTGAATTCTTCATAACCGGAAACACGCATTGAAATAAAACTTTCGTCATGCCAATTTTGATCAATGATATATTTAGTTACAGCATTTAGCCAAATAAGATCAGTGCTTGGCGCAGGATGGACGAGGAAATCTGCCCGCTCCGCAAGTTCATGCTTTCTTATATCAGCCACAAGGAGCTTTTGGCCGTGAAGCTTATGCGACCGTTTGACACGGGTAGCCAGAACCGGATGTGACTCAGCTGGATTAGCGCCAATGACAATAACCAGCTCAGAGGCTTCAATATCTTTTATGGTTCCTGAATCTCCTCCCATTCCGACTGTTCTCAGCAGTCCAGCGGTTGCAGGAGACTGGCAATAACGGGAGCAATTATCCACATTATTTGTTCCCATGATGGCACGGGCGAATTTTTGAAACAGATAGTTTTCTTCATTAGAGCATTTAGAAGAAGCAATATAGCCTATTGAGTGGGGACCATATTTTCCCTTAATCCCGCCTAATTTTTCTGCAATTAAATCAAGTGCTTCATCCCATGTGGACTCCACAAATTCTTCTCCGCGGCGGATTAATGGCTTTGTCAGCCGTTCCTCACTGTTTACAAAGTCCCAGCCCCATTTGCCTTTTACGCAAGTAGATATGCCATTGACAGGTGCCTCTGTCTGCGGCTCGATTTTTAGAATTTGCCTGTCCTTTGTCCATACTTCAAAACTGCAGCCAACCCCGCAATATGTACAAACTGTCTTAGTTCGCTTGATACGAGATTGACGCATGGTTGCTTCCACCTCGGAAACGGCAAAAATTTCTCTGTATCCAGGCTCTACTTCCTTCGTCATATCAATCATAGGCCCAAGTACCTTAGGCGGGATTCCTGTTAGGTAGCCTGCCTCTCCAAGCATCGATTTTTCCATTAAAGCATTGCATGGACAGACAGTGACACAGTGTCCGCAAGATACACATGATGACTGATCAATTGGTACATCATTATCCCAAATTACTCTCGGATTTTCCCTGCTCCAGTCAATAGTGAGAGTTTCATTAACCTGCAAATCCTGACAGGCTTCCACACAACGGCCGCATAAGATGCACTGATCAGGTTCATAACGGTAAAAAGGATGTGTCATATCTGGTGAATATGGCTTAGCTTCAAAAGGATATGCCTGATGTGCCAGATCCATCAGTTCTACCGTATTATGAATTGTGCAATTTCCGTTATTATTGTCGCAAACCGTACAATAAAGCTCATGATTTTTTAGTATCCTTGAAATTCCTTCATATTGTGCAGCCTGGACAAGCTGGGAAGAAGTATCAATAATCATGCCGGGTTCTGTTTTTGTCGCACATGCCCTTACCAGCTGGTCACCTGCATGAACAAAGCAGGTATCACATGTCTGGATACTTCCTAAATTAGGGTGGAAACAAATGCTTGGAATGAAAACGTCTTGCGCTTTAGCAGCGTCCAATATAGTTTCGCCAGGATTTGATAAACATTCTTTTCCGTTAATCTGTATTGTAAAGTTTTCTTCGTTCATTTCCATGCCTCCTAAAAATGATCAGCCTCTATTTTCTGGTTCTCTTATATAAGAGAGCCAGTAGATGCCTGCTACAAAAAGTGCGCCTCCGATAGCATTGCCGATATAAACAGGAATGAAATTCATCCAATAGTCCATCCATGTAAAATGGCCGCTGAAAATGGCTGCCGGAATGACAAACATATTGGCGACAATATGCTGAAATCCGATTGCGACAAACCCCATGACCGGAAACCATATCCCAAGAATTTTACCAGTGAAATCATCACTTCCGTATGCCAGCCATACTCCAAGTCCAACAAGCCAGTTACAGCCAACTGCAGAGAATAAGGCTGCAATGAATCCTTCTTCAAGCTTAGCTCCTGCAATCGCCGCTGTCTTATCCAAAAAAGGACCAGTTTCTGTTAGGCCGACAACATGCCCAAAGATGTAGGCTACAAATAGGGCTCCAATTAAATTTGAAACGGTAATATAAAACCAGTTGGAAGCGAGATTTGATAGTGTTATCTTTTTTGAAAAAAATGCCATTGTTACTGCCATCATATTTCCTGTCAGCAGTTCGCCTCCTCCCAGCACGATTAAAATCAGTCCAAGCGGAAAAACTGCCGCACCAAGGAATGTGCCAAATGAGCCCCATGCTTCTGGTAAATTTGCACTTACCCTAATGTCCAGCAGGAATCCGATTGAAATGAAAGCCCCTCCCAAAAAACCGAGCAGCAGTTTGCTTGTCAGCGGCAGTGATACCTTTTTGATTCCGTGCTCTACTGCTTTTTGTGCAATTTGCTGAGGATTGTAAAATGCCATTATGCCTGCCTCCTTTTGAATCTGTAATATTATGAACGAAAATGGGGGAAAATATAATGAATAAATGGATAATTTTAATTGTGATAGTCATGAAAGGAGAATTTTTGAATGGAAAAAGAAATTTTATATAGCCGTATACACACAATGATTATGTCATCAGCAAAAAATCCGAAATATATGTCTATTTCATCTGCAAAGCTTGCGCAGCTTTGGGATATGAGTATGGAAGATATTGAAGAAGGGCTGCAGGAACTGCTGCAAGAAGGGAAAATAATAAAAAAGACCCTTGCCGAACCGCCAAAATATGAATATTACTTGCTCCCTCAATAATGTAAGGAAACATAAAAAAACCTCCCGATTACCATGGGAGGTTTTTGTAATTAGTTTTGCCCCTTGTTTTTAAGAGCTGATAAAATTTCAAAAGAGTGCAACCTTGCTGCATGATCAAATATTCCTGAAGTAACGATGATTTCGTCTGCCTGGGTTTCATTAAGGAATTCCTGAAGTTTTTCTTCTACTTCATCCGGGCCGCCAATGATGGATGTTTTAAGCTGCTGCAAGACGGCAGCTTTTTCATATTCTGTCCAGATTCCTTCCATCGTTTCCACTGGAGGAGCAAGCGGGCCAGGAATATTGCGGATCAAATTCAAGAATTGCTGCTGGTGGGAAGTAGCCAATTTCTTGGCTTCTGCCGCTGTGTCTGCAGCAAATACATTTACTCCAACCATGGCATACGGTTTATCCAGTACCTTGGATGGCTTAAAATTGTTGCGATAAAGGTTCAAGGCAGGAACTGTATTCTCAGGTGAAAAGTGGCTGGCAAATGCGAAGGGCAAGCCAAGCTGGGCAGCTAATTGAGCACTAAAACCGCTTGATCCAAGAAGCCAGATCGGGATATTCAACCCTTCTCCAGGAATGGCCCTTACTGCCTTGCTGCTTGAATCTGCATCCAGATAACTCCGGAGCTGTTCCAGATCTTCCGGGAACTCTTGTCCATTTCTCCTGACATCACGGCGCAGAGCCATTGCTGTTAACTGGTCGCTTCCGGGTGCTCTTCCCAGGCCAAGGTCTATCCTGCCCGGGTACATGGACTCTAATGTGCCGAACTGTTCTGCAATGACGAGCGGAGAATGATTCGGCAGCATGATTCCCCCTGATCCAACTCGTATTTTAGAGGTGCCGCCGGCAATATATCCAATGACGACTGATGTAGCTGAACTGGCTATCCCAGGCATATTATGATGCTCGGCCAGCCAATAACGGTTAAATCCCCATTTTTCGGCATGCTGAGCCAGGTCGAGGGAATTCCGGAATGACTCTTCAGCAGAACCGCCCAGAAGAATAGGAGCTAAATCTAAAACGGATAAAGGTATATCCTGTATTTGCTTTTTGCCTGTTGAATTTTGTGTAGACATACGTTCATCTTCTTTCATTTTGGTTTTACTAATGATTCAATAGTGCCATCTTATTAAAAAATAAAACGAATTGCACGTGATACGGCTTGAGCTGAGGTTTTCCGCAATACAGGGATTTTGATCGATTTATAAAATCTCGCGGGCAATTAATTCGTAGGAATTAATCCTGTCACGGATATCATGTGCAATAGTAAGGATCATGAGTTCATCTGTTTTATACTTCTGCTGCAATGCAATCAGCTGATCCTTTACTTCAGCGGGATTTCCTATGATGAAGTTAGAATTCAATTGCCCGCTGCTGTTTTTGGAGCCATGCTTGCTAAAGTATTGTTTTGCCTGTTCTTTTGAAGGAACCTTCCCTCCTGTACCGATAGAGGCATTTATATTCCACAGCAGGCTGCTATCTGCTATTTCTCTTGCTTTTTCCGTTGTTTCTGCACAAACTGCATTTATCGTCAGCAAAGACATAGGAGCCTTTAAACTTTTTGAAGCTGTAAAATTATCATTATAGATTGATAAAATTTCTGCTGCTTCCTTGTCAGACATGAACTGGCCAAATGCATAAGCCATTCCTCTTTCGGCAGCAAGCTTAGCGCTTTTGGCGCTTGTACCGAGGACCCATGGTACAGGGCTGGTTTGCGGAACAGGTACAGCTCTTATTTTTGAAAAAATATTATGTTCGGGAAAATCAGCATGAAGAAAATGCTGGAGCTCTTCCGCCAGCTCTGGCATTTTATAAACCTGCTGAAGGAATTCATCAGATAGAGCTGTTGTTGCTTCTGCAGATCCTCCAGGAGCACGCCCGATGCCTAAGTCTATCCTGCCAGGGAAAAGTGAAGCCAGCATATTGAACTGCTCCGCTACTTTATACGGCTTATAATGAGGAAGGAGCAAAGCGCCAGAACCGATTCGGATTTTATGTGTAAGTGCACCTATATAACTCAGCAGTATTTCCGGGGCAGAACAAGCAAGTCCGGGCATATCGTGATGTTCAGTCACCCAAAAACGGCTGTATCCGTACTTTTCTCCTGCTTGTGCCAGTTCAAGAGAGTCTTTGAGGGCATCTGCAGCAGTTTTTCCTTCTGGAATAGGAGATTGATCTAATATACTTAATTTCATGGAATACTCCTTCCTGTGCTAATCATTCATCTTGTTACAAGTATCCTTATGTTGTCATATCTTTAGCTAGTTTAACGCAAAAATAATGATATTACCCTATATAAAGCTTGGGATAGCAAGAGTCTGTAAAAAAAGGTTTTATAGTCAGCATGTGTTTAATCCCTATTTTTTCCGCCACCTTGTTAAATAGCGGCACAAAAACAGCCTATTAACCGGACTTCATTTTAACATGTAAAAGCCGCACTTTTTCCAAAAAAGGATAAGTGCGGCTCTTTCTGTTTATTGTTCTGCATTAAAATTTATTTTAGAGCTGCGAACTCTTCAACTAAATCACTGAAAATGGTAAGAGCATGTTTAATGGTATCGGGTTCTGTAAGATCTACCCCGGCAGATCTAAGAAGATCCAGAGGATATTCAGAGCTTCCGCTTTTTAAGAAGTTCAGATAGCTGTCAAGCGCTCCCTGTTCTCCTGATAAAATATTGTCCGCGATAGTGATGGCTGATGCATAGCCGGTGGCATATTTGTATACATAAAACGGGCGGTAAAAATGCGGTATGCGTGACCAGCCATATTTTACTTCGTCATCCAGAATGATTTCTTCTCCATTGTACTGTCTATAGATGCTCTCGTATGTTTCATTAAATACATCTACATTTAATGGTTCATCCTTCTCTGCTTTTTCATGTACCAATTTTTCAAATTCAGCAAACATGACCTGAGTGAAGAATGTCCCTTTAAAACCGTCAATAAAATGGTTCAGCAAATGCTTTTTCATTTCAGCATCTTCTGTGGTTTTTAACAGATAGCGAATAAGCAGGATTTCATTCACAGTGGAAGCGACTTCTGCCACAAAGATGGAATATCCGGCTGTGATTTGCGGCTGATGCTTTGAACTGAAATATGAATGCATGGCGTGGCCGGATTCATGAGCAAGCGTGAATAAGCTGTCAAGATCATCCTGGTAATTCAGCAGAATGAACGGATGAACGCCATAAAGGCCAAGATTATAGGCACCGGAGCGCTTGCCTGGAGTTTCTCTTACATCAATATATCGTTTTTCCTTAAACTGTGATAATACAGATTGATACTCTGCACCTAATGGCTTCAGACTGGCAAGCATAGTATTATAAGCCTCTTCATAAGGAATTTCCTGTTTTACTCCTTTCACAAGCGGTACGCTTAAATCATATTGACGCAATTCCTCGAGTCCAAGACGCTCTTTTCTTACACTCATATATTTGTGCAGGGGCTTTATATGTTTTTTGGTGGCCGAAATGAGATTAGTGTACACTTCATTTGGCACTTTATCTCCAAATAAGGACTTTTCAAGCGCAGATGGATAATTTCTTAATTTGGATAAAAGGACATTATTCTTAACGGCAGCTGAAAGAGTAGAAGCGATTGTATTCTGCAGCCCTAAATAAGGCTCATAGTATGCCTTATATGCTTCTTTGCGCTTCTCCCTGTTTTCATCTTCAATGAGCTTGCTATACATCCCGCGGGTAAGCTCAACTTTATCGCCTTTTTCATCTGTTACCATCCCGAATTTGATGTCAGCATTATTAATCATACCGAACGTTTTTTGGGGAGATGACAGGGCTTCACCGAGCTGGGATAGCACCTGTTCCTGTTCTTTAGAAAGGACATGTGCTTTATAACGGAATGAGTCCAGTAAATCATCCTCAAAATATTTCAGTCCTTCTTCTTCCTCAATATATCCTTTTAGTGATGCTTCACTTAGTGAAAGCAGAAATGGCATGAAAAAAGAAGAAGCACTGCTTAACTTTTGTCCCAGCTGGCTTGCTTTATCCAGTAATGCCTGAGAGCTTGTCTTCCTTGTATCAAGATCCACATGAAGCATCGCATAAACATATACTTTATTGTATAAATACCCTGTATCTTCGCTGAGCTTCAAATATTCCAGTAAACTGCCGGCGTCAACTATCTTACCGTCAAAGGATTTTATCTTTTCAGCAGATTCAAGTATTTTGCTGAAGTCCTTTTCCCAAAGGTCCAGACTGCTGTATATGTCGTCCAGGTTCCAGGTCTCCTGAACCGGCACTTCTTCACGGTTTTTATAAGTCTCCATAATTATCCCGCCTTTTAATATGTATTTAGCTGATTTGCAATGTGCCAATCCAGCTGATGTTTGATTAACTGCAGAATTCAAAAAAAACAGGTCATCAATAGTATAATGAATCAGACAAATAAATATGTTTGTGAAAAAGAGGACATTTCATGGCGGTTCTCTGCAAACAGAAGAAACTGGAGCCAGCGGGGTTTTTGCTGCTGAAATTCCCGCTGGCTCCAAGGTAATATGCTCCAATTAATAAAACGCAGAAATCAGCCAAGTCCTTTAATAGAGTTCTTAAAATAAATTCATGCTTAAGTAGCGTTCACCTGTGTCAGGTGCAATGCATAATACCTTTTTGCCGGCTCCGAGGCGCACTGCAACCTGTATGGCTGCATAAACAGCTGCCCCTGCTGAAGGACCTAGGAATAATCCTTCCTTGCTTGCAAGCTTTTTGAACATGTCTATTGCCTCTTCATCGGATATTTGCATGATTTCATCATATACTGCTGTATTTAAAATAGCGGGAATAAAACCGGGGCTTGTTCCGACAAGTTTGTGGGGACCGGGCTTGCCGCCTGAAAGTACCGGGGATCCTTTAGGTTCTGCAACAGTAATATGAATTCCAGGAAGCTTCTTTTTAAGTGTTTCCCCAATTCCTGTAATGGTACCGCCAGTTCCCGCTGTAGCAACGAAAGCATCTAGCTCGCCGTCCATCTGCTCCAAAATTTCAATGGCGGTTGTGCTTCTATGGATATCAGCATTTGCAGGATTTTCAAACTGCTGAGGAATAAAGCTGTCAGGAATTTCATTTTTTAATTGAAGAGCTTTTTCTACCGCCCCTCCCATTTTTTTCTCGCTGGGCGTCAGGACTACTTCGGCACCATATGCTTTAAGAATGCTGATCCTTTCCTTTGTCATATTGTCCGGCATGACCAATATGGCATGGTACCCTTTGGCAGCTGCAATCATGGCAAGCCCGATACCCGTATTTCCGCTGGTAGGCTCAATAATTGTGTCTCCTTCTTTCAGTAAACCTTGTTTTTCAGCTTGTTCAATCATATTGTAAGCTGCCCGGTCTTTAACACTCTTAGAAGGATTGAACATTTCCAGTTTTACATAAACATCTGCAGCTCCTTCAGGTACTAGCCTGTTAAGTCTGATCACAGGTGTTTCTCCAATTAAATCGGTAATATTCTGTACTACTTTCATTATGATGGCCTCCAAAAATTATGTGATTTATATTATTTAATTCTTCTTCATTATAAAATATCAGATTAATGTTACAAGTTATTAGCTTTCTTCTGCAATTCCTGGCATTTGAGAAATAAAGTTGCTGCAGAACACAGAAGAATCAAGTCTTGCTGTGACAAAAGGCGGCTCCCGGTATAAAGATTGATCAAGAGGCAAACCCAGCCAAAAATACGTCTCATCTATAATAATGAATGGATATGCCACGTTTTGCGACACCGCCTTATGCTTCCCGAATCCGGACCATTCTGTCCCGGAAAGCACAGTAATCCTTACTTCCTCGGATTTTAATTTTAAAAGATTTTTCCATTGAGATGATAAAATGGTGCCTTCCGGAAGAGAAACAATAATTGATTTTTCCGCGGCATTTATATCAGAAAAAATCTTATCGGTCTTTTTAGCATGCATCCACTTGAGCTTCGGATGCTGATTTTTAATCCATTTTCCGATTGTATCAATTTCAGCCGTCTTATGGTATTTTTCTTGATGATCAACGAGCTGTCTCAGTGTTTTGCCATGGTGAATGTGTTTTTTTATGAACGAACGGTCACTTACCTGAATGAATTTACCCTTGGTTCTCGTAACTGCGACATTTATCAGTCTTTCACTTTCTTTTCCGGTTAAAAGCATTCCTGCACGAGACTCCGGATAGCTGTCCACTGTATCAAAAATCAGGATATCCCTTTCGCTTCCCTGCAGTTTATGGACGGTTGCAGCAATAATATCAGCTGAATTCATTTCTTCACTGTATAAATCAGCCAGGAGATTCTGCATGAAAACAGCCTGTGCCCGGTATGGTGCCACATAACCTATAGAACGCGAGCCGCCTTCATATGCTTCGTGAATCAGCTGAAACGAAAGCAATAGATGCATCGGATTAAACCTAGACTTAGACATTCTTTCCTGCGTGCAATGTGCCCCTGTAAAACTCGTATCCAAAAGGACAGCAGCCCTATTATTGAACGGGGCACGGGAAACGATCCCAGTTCTGGAGTTCAGCACACTTTCGTGATCTTCAACAAGTGAATGATAAATATAGCGGTTAGTAAATGACGAAATGTCCGGATGCATTCTTCTTTGCTGTTTTAATAAAAATAAATGGGGGTGAAGGTGATCTTTCGAAACCGAATCAGCTACCCCTGATTTATGAAAAATATCTTCCTTCAGCCACTGATTTACGAGAGGATTTCTTGCGGCGGCAATCGGCGGCAATTGTTTGAAATCACCGCTGATAATCACATTGCTGCCTAGAGCTGATGCAAATGCAGCCTGAGGTATATAGGCCATGCTGGCTTCATCCACAATGACTAAATCAAACTCTCTTTCATTGATGGCAGGATCTCCTGCAGCTTTGGCAAGAGTCGTTCCAATCAAGCAGGCCTCTTTTGCCAGATGAATCTCTTTTTGCCGTATTTTTTCCAGTACTCTGGCTATCTTCTTTTCTATCTCAATGAGGGCTGAAGAATCCCTTTTGCTGAATGAAGAACTGAGATCTTGTTTCAGTCCCTTTTTTTCACCGGTTAACCTGTTCTTGTCATCGAGAAGACCTGGATATTCTTTTTTGATAAGTGCAGAAGGGAGAATATCTTCGTGACTGTTCAATTCGTCTCCGGCCTGTGATCCGTAGCGAAGCACCTCCCCTTCATTAAATCTTTTTTTCAGCTTAATGAATCCTGATATTTCCTTCATAAGTACATCAACAGCCTGATTGCTGTGCGATAATATTAGTACATTTTTGCCTTTAAAATAGGCATTGGCTGCAGTACGGGCTAATGTATAGGTTTTGCCGGTGCCAGGCGGGCCCCAGACATATGTTACTGGATTGTATTTGCTTCTGAGATATAGTTCTTCTACACTGCTTTTTGTTTTGCCCTCAGGATGTTTCGCAGGCATTGATGGATTCATGAGTCTTTTTATGCGCAGCCGTTTTGTTTTGTTTTTTTTGCTTTCCTGCAGTCTTTCGATAAGCTGCTCAAGAAGCTCCCAGGGATCATGGAGCAAATTTGCTTCTCCTATTAATTCTCCCAAATTCTTTTCAAATGTAAGGATTATACTCTTGCCTTCAGATGAGAGTATGCGGCCCTCTGATTTTTCCTTTCCCCTTTCAAGCTTTACGATAGTGCCTACAGGGATCTTAAGTGACACATTACTGTCAAAATAATAGGTAAATCCAGATTCCGCCGACAAAAGCCGGCCGCTGAATACCCGGTATTTAGTGCTTCCAAATTTTTTCAGATGGCTGATTTCATAGTCAAGTGCTTGCTGCCATTCTTTGATATATTCTACAGTTGTATTCATTTTAATCTTCCTTTTAATGAAAAAAAACCCATCAAATATGATTGAGTTTGTTTATTGAATAACCTTTACTATAGCACTTTCAGGTTACTTTATCCATTGGCCGCCTATTATCATAATTACTTCCTATGTCAATGCCTGGTGTTAGTCCCTTCAGGCGCAAAAATGGAGGCTAACAGGCCTCCTGCAGAAAGCGACCATCCTGTAGCGGAAAGACCGGCTTATTCCATAACAGCAAAGTTTACGGAAACAGCCATTTAAAAAAAGGCGGAAAGCTGCATATTCAGGAAGCTTTCCACCCTTATTTCTACCCTTTTCTGCCATTTCTCTTGTACGAAAAGTAATTGGTCTAACATGATACATAAATTAGACTTTTTTAGCTGATTTGGCCCCCTTCCGCTACAATATCTTCCTGATATTGAATGGACGATTCAATGGCAATCTTTAATCCCTTAACAATGGTTTCTACTGACATGCTTGGCTGCTGTCCCTTGCCGATTGCCTGTTCAGGAAGAAATGGGATATGAATGAACCCGCCCCGGACGTTTTTAGGAAGGGATTGAAGCTCATGCATCAGCCCATAAAATAAGTGATTGCAGACGAAGGTTCCTGCACTTTGCGAAACAGAAGCCGGAATTCCTTGGGCATTCATTTCTTTGACAATTGCCTTGATTGGAAGTGTCGAAAAGTATCCGACAGGACCGCCTTTTATGACTTCTTCATCTATTGGCTGATTTTGTTCGTTATCTGGGATGCGGGCATCGTCGACATTAATCGCAACACGTTCAATAGAAAGGTCATGGCGTCCCCCTGCCTGTCCAACACATATGACAATTTCCGGATCGTTTTCTTTTATCGCTTCCTTAAGGTGATCGATGGATTTATGAAACACAGTAGGAATCTCTTTTACCTTAATTTCATGATTGTTTATGGTAATTCCTTTTAACTTTTTGACTGATTCCAGAGCGGGATTAACGCGTTCTCCTCCAAATGGATCGAATCCTGTTACAAGTACTGTTTTCATCTGGGGTTCCTCCTTTAAAAATTATATACAAGCACATACATTAAAAGCATATTAATAATCATTAATGGCAGTGCGATGGGAAGCTGTGCTTTGATGACTGCATTTTTATCCTTTAAATCAAGGAGCATGGCAGGGACAATATTAAAGTTGGCCGCCATTGGCGTCATTAAGGTTCCGCAATAGCCGGCAAACATTCCTAATGCTCCCATGATGGCAGGATTTCCGCCATGCATCTGCACAATAAGCGGAATTCCAATCCCGCCCGTAATGACTGCAAAAGCTGCAAAGGCATTTCCCATCACAATCGTGAAAAGAGTCATGCCGAGGCAATATGCGGCAACAGCAATAAATGAATATTGCGTTGGCAGTACGCTGCCGACAATCTCAGAAACAACCTTGCCCACACCGGCCGAGGAAAATATGCCGCCAAGAGCAGATAGCATTTGAGGGAGAATAATGGCCCAGCCGACTGCCTGCATCAGCCTGCTCCCTTCATGAACAGGCACCGATGCTTTTGCTTTGGTAAGATAAAGTGCCGCAAAGCAAGCGATCACCGTGCTTAACCCAAGAGAAATAAGGGTGACATTCTTTGGATCGGCTAAGTATGCTCCGCCGATATGAATTTTGCCTAATGTCAGTGTCCCGATAACAGTAAACACGGGAATCAATAAAGCGGGAATGAAGACTTTGCCTTTTATCCGGCTGGCGTTCAACATCCGCTCCTCTTTTGGCGGCTCGGTTTCTTTTCCTGCTTTCACCTTTCCTAACGCAGCAATAATTACCATGATTAATACTAAATATCCGACTGCCAAAGAAGGAATAAATTTACCGAAAAGAAAGGTAAATGCAAAGATGCCCCAAAATAGGAAGGAACCTATGCGTGCAGGGTGCGACTTATCCATTATCACCCGGATGGCTACAAAAGCAACAATGATTCCAAGCAAGTAATATATATATTCCAGTGTAATGATACTCATGGGCTGCCATCTCCTTAAGCAATGCGGTTTTTAGATTTTTTTGTTTTTCCATGTATTTCGTTATGAATGTTTTTATCAAGTCTGCTAAATCTCCACCACGATAATAATAGAGCGGAAATGGCTGTAGGTATGCCCCATAAGGCCATGTCCCAGACTCCAACGTGAAGGCCTGCTGAATCATAATAGCCCTTCATAAGCAAAATGGCGCCTGTTGCAATAAAGATATCTTCGCCGAAAAACCAGCCAATATTTTCCGATGCCGCAGCATGGGATTTGATATCATTCTGAATTTTTTCTGATAGTTTTCCATGTTTTGCTGCTGCAGCACCTTCAGCCATGGGAGCTACCAATGGACGGACTGTTTGAGCATGGCCGCCAATATTCAGTCCCAGTGCTGCAGAAATTTCCCTGATAAGAAGATAAGACAGCATTACTCTTCCGGCAGTAGCGGCTTTTGCCCTGATTATCAAAGCTTCTGCCCTTTCTTTCAGCCCGTGCCTTTCAAGAATTCCTATAACTGGCAATGTAAGTATGATAGGAAGGGACATATACCTGTTGTCGATAAAAATTTGTCCGAATTGCGAAAGAATCTCATTAAAAGAAAATCCAGACACCAAGCCAGTGACAATACCTGCAGCCATAACAACAAGCAAGGTGTTGATTCTAAAGCCAAAACCAATGGCAACAATAACAATGCCAATAAGCTTAATCATTATAAAACCCCTCTCTATTTAGTTTTGTTTTTCATATTCTCACCTATGGATTCCTCTAATTCCGATGCCTTCAAGTTCAAGTGCTTTCTTGATCTGTACGGCAAACAAGAGGGCGCTTGGACCATCTCCATGAATGCATATGGTATCTGCCTCTATTGGTATATAACTTCCATCGTGAATTTTGACTTTTTTATTTTTTATCATTGAAAGGACGTTTGAAACGGCGAGATCTTTATCCTCTATCATTGAATTTTCCTGGGTTCTTGGGGTGAGAGACCCATTACGCTGATATGTTCTATCAGCAAATACCTCATTCGCAGTATGTATACCCAATTCTTTTCCTGCTTTGATTAATTCACTTCCAGCCAATCCGTATAGGATAAGATCTGGCTGAATCTTATAGACAGCTTCAGCGATAGCCTGGGCATATTGCGGGTCTCGTGCAGCCATATTGTAAAGTGCTCCATGCGGTTTGACATGGTTAAGCCTGCCGCCTGCCGCCTTAACAAATCCTTGGATCGCTCCTATTTGGTATATCATAAGATCAAATATTTCTTGTGGAGCCATTTTTATTTCCCGCCTGCCGAATCCTGCTAAATCGTTAAACCCAGGATGAGCTCCAATTTTTGCATTCTTTTTCAGTGCAAGGTTTACAGTTTTGCGCATAACCGTTGGATCGCCAGCATGATATCCGCAGGCAATGTTTGCTGAGGAAACAATATCAAGGATTTCTTCATCATTTCCAATATCGTATCTGCCAAAACTTTCTCCCAAATCGCAGTTCAAATCGATTGTTAACAAAATATCCTCCTCCTTATGTAAAATAAGTTCCGAAATGTGGAATTGAAATTCCGAAATTTCTATTTACAGAATACTATATATTTAGAATTTTTACACTTGTAAGTTTTTACTTTACATTTCCTTTGAATTAAATTTGCTTCAATCTGCTTGATTCAGCTGAATATAATGAGCAGCAGAACCGATGATAGCGCTCATTTCACATTAATGATTGTTTTTGTAAATTCAGACTATTATAATATTAGAAGACCAACATTCGGAATATTAGTTCCGAAAATAGGAATTGAGGTGTACTGCTATGAATGAGATTTTAAAGGAAAATATCAATATCATGCCTTTAGGTGATTCAGCTTTGATAATCCAATTAGGCAGCACAATAAATCCGGAGCTCCAGCAAGTGGTCAGTTCTTTAACGGCACATCTCGAAAGCACCCCTTTTCCCGGGTTTATTGAGTGTGTCCCCGCCTTCGCGAGCATAACCGTATATTATAATCCGGTAGCAGTCATAAAAAGCAGGGGATCTTCCCAAAGGGAATCACCATATAAAATCGTGCATTCTTATATTAGCAATATCATTCACGAGAATCGAAATGCAGAAAAATTCACAAGAAGAAGAGTAGACATTCCAGTTGTATATGGCGGAGAGTATGGACCTGATTTAGAGTTTGTTTCCAGTCATCATTCTTTATCAGTACAAGAAGTTGTGAGTATCCACTCATCAAATGATTACCTTGTGTATATGATAGGATTTGCTCCAGGTTTTCCCTATCTGGGCGGGATGTCAGAAGAAATTGCTGTTCCGCGAAAATCTTCCCCGCGATTGCGGATACCGGCTGGTTCTGTCGGCATTGCCGGACAGCAAACAGGGGTTTATCCAATATCAACGCCAGGAGGATGGCAAATCATCGGCCGCACCCCTCTTCCGCTTTTTAATCCTGCTAAATCCCACCCAAGCTATCTTCATGCTGGAGATATTGTCACATTTACTCCTATTGATGAACAGGAGTTTCTGGAGCTTAAGGAGGCATTACATTGAGTATTAAGGTTATTCGCCCAGGTCTTTTAACGACCATTCAGGATCTTGGAAGATACGGATATCAAAAATTTGGCGTAATCGTATCAGGAGCAATGGATATAGTTTCATACAAATTAGCAAATATGCTTGTCGGAAATCAAGAAGACGCTGCTGTCCTTGAAGCGACTTTAATCGGGCCCGAATTAAAAATTGAAAGAGACATGCTATTGGCGATAACTGGAGCTAACCTTAATCCTAAAATCAATGGGGAATCGGTGCCTTTATGGAAGCCATTGTATGTCAAAAAAAACAGCATTCTTACTTTTGGGGCATGTACACTGGGATGCCGCTGTTATATTTCATTTTCCGGCGGTTTGATCGCAGAGGAAGTTCTTGGGAGCAGAAGCACTTACTTGAGGGCGGAATTTGGCGGGTTTCAAGGCAGGGCTTTAATCAAAGATGATATCTTGTTCACCAATGATATCACAAGAAATGGAAAGGCTGTTTTTCAAGATCTTAAGAAAAAAGAAAAGGCAGGATACGCAGCAGCCAGCTGGCATATCCCGCGGTTTTTTTTCCGGAAAAGAAACCAGCATATTCTTCGGCTAATAAAAGGACAGCATTTTAGTATGCTTGATGAGAAAGCCAAAAATGATTTCTTTGAAAAAACTTTTATAATTGATTCTCATTCTGATAGGATGGGATATCGTCTATCTGGCCCGGTGCTCCAAACGGAGGTTTCCGGTGAATTGTTATCCGAAGCAGTAACTCACGGTACGATTCAGGTGCCCCGGGATGGAAAACCTATTATCCTTTTATCTGACCGGCAAACAACAGGAGGCTATCCAAGAATCGCACATATTGCTTCCGCAGATGCGCCGCTTTTAGGCCAGCTCAAACCTGGTGATTCCATCTCCTTTCAGGAAATTACGTTAATGGAGGCGGAACATTTACTAATAGAAAGAGAAAATTGGCTGGGAGAAGTAAAGACAGGCATCCAGCTTAAACTAGAAAGTTACTGACAATTTTATCGCTGCAAGACGGCTTTTTCATTAGCCTTCTTGCAGCAGAAAAAACAGATACTGATAATTAGCAGCGTTTAATATCACTCACATAGCGGGTCATACCATGCTGACTATTATACTCTCTCTCTGTTCCTGTACCCCAGTTTCATTGAGATTTTTGCAGCTTCACTTTTGAGCTTCTCTATAAACAATGAAAGTCGGTCTCCTCCAAAATTTCCTTCAAATCCTGCAAGGCTGATTCCTGCAGCTATTTCCCCTTCGTGATCGAATATCGGGGCAGCAACAGAAACAGTATGGTTTTCAAGCTCAGAATAACTTACTGCATATCCGTCTTTTCTCGCTGTTTCTAAATTATGTTCCAATAACTTTTTATCCGTAATGGTTCCCGAAGCTAACGGCAGCAGCCTGCACTTTTTTATGTAATCCTCTCTTTCATTTTCTTTCAAGTTGGCCAGGATGATGCGGGAACATGCGCCTGCATATAACGGCGACCTTCTCCCTATTGCCGTAAAAAGTCTAACAGGATGCTGGGTATCCAGTTTTTCTACATAAATTGCTTCATCTCCATCCCTTACAATCAGGTTAACAGCTTCTCCTGTTTCATTTAGCAGGCTGCGCATAAATGGAAGTGCTATTTTTCTTATGTCTAACCGTTGGGAAACAATTTGGCCGAATTGCAGGAACATTAGCCCTAACTCATAATAACCTGCCCTGTCTCTGACAAGAAAACCCATCTCGGTAAGGGAACCCAGCATTCTGTGAACCGATGTTTTAGGAATGTTAGAGAGATCTGCAATCTCCTTTAAGGTTAGCTTGGGATGCTGAATAAAAAGGTTAAGAATTTCCATCGATTTAATAACTGTTTTATTTTGATTTTGCATAATTGACTCCTTTTTACTTGTAAAATTCCGAATTCCGGTATTAAGGTAATTATACGATTTACAATCCCTATTACAAGAATATTTAGAAACCTTTTCGGCAATTTTTATATGATGAGAGGTAAATCTTCTTGCTACATATGTTCTTTGCTGCTATCTATGCTGATTGCTGAATTAAAAGAATTTTTATATTTTTCAGATTAAATGTTTATACTTTTTCATGCCGGGTATACATTAGAATGTAAGACATTCTCATAACACCAAAGGAGATGGTTAGATTGATTGTAATCAGCAGCCAATGGAATAACGAGAATGACGCAGCAGTATTCAGTCCCGGTGATCAGTGCTAAATCTTTTAATTAAAGGAATGCAC
>NZ_MLYQ01000024.1:0-18547 GCF_001866725.1 Bacillus sp. MUM 13 | reverse complement strand
CAGTTTTCAAAGAGCAATTACGATGTATTATTTTGTCGTTTCTCGCAAGAGGCGACTTCTATAATTTATCACATCTTAAGTTATTTTGTCAACAACCTTTTTTCAAAATTTCTTTCGGCCTGTTTCAGTAAATAACTTGTTGTCTCAGCGACATGTATTAATATATCATGGTTAAAAAATGATTGCAATATATTTTTAATACTTTTTTAAAAAAATATTCATGCCCCTAATTACCCTTACAATAACTGCTATTCCTGCAGCACTCACTGAAAGGCTGAGCAACTTTCTTATTTTATCCTTTTAACCGCTATTTGACTATAACTTTTCTTAAGGGCATCTCTTTCAGCTGATTGTCTTGGGCTAAATGTTCACTAGCATATTCCGCATGGATTACGCATACATTTTATAAATCACAATTTGAGGTGTAGCAATGATTCCTTCTATCGGACTAGTAATCTCTTACTTAATGGCTTTGTACTTATTTTACGTGGCTTATTTCGAAGCAATTAAAATCAGCAATCAAGAAGGAAAAGTAAATGGCACACTGTTAATCATGAGTGCCGCTATGGCCATGGTATTCACAGAGTTCAGTATGGTATTTCACAGTCAATCTTTTGGATAATATAAAAAGAAAACGCAGCAAGCCCTAAAAGCTTGCTGCGTTTTCCTTTTTTTGATTAACCGGATTTTGCTTCCAGACCTCCTGCATCTTTTTCTTTGATCTTACTTTTATTTGTTTCAGCCAGAAACAATATCAAAGCAGCCAGAATGATAGCTCCCCCTGTTATTTGAGGCCACTTTACACGTTCACCCAGAAGAAAATACGCTAAAATAGACGCGCCGACGGGCTCAAGAAGAATTGCCATAGATATAACAGTCGTACTGATCCATTTTAAAGACCAATTGAAAAGCGAGTGCCCGAGAAGGTTCGGAAAAACAGCCAATAATATAAAATACAGCCAATCGAGCGGCGGATAGGGACCCAGCTCCTCTCCTGATAACAGCACATATACAAACAATGTGACTGTACTGGCTGTATAAACAATAAAAGTGTAGGTTCCAGAGGATATTCTTTGTCTTACATTCTGCCCAAATAGTAAATAGGCGGTTACCAGCCCGCAGGCCAGCAAAGCAAGGATATCACCCCACAGCGCCGTGCCGTTTAAGCGAAAGTCACCGCAGCTTATAAGTGCACATCCGCAAATAGCTGCGGCTCCGCTCGCTATCGTTTTAAACGAGAAGCGTTCTTTAAAGAAGAAGTATGCACCAGCAAAAGCAAAAATAGGCTGAACAGTGACAAGTACAGTCGAACTTGCTACAGATGTAAAGTTGAGCGATTCAAACCACAGAATGAAATGAAACGCTAAAAATACTCCAGCTGCTGCAGCATAAATGGCATCTCGCTTTTTGACCAGGAGAATTTCAAATCGGTACTTCGTTATAAAAACCGGCAGCATCAGCAGCACTGTGAATAACAGCCGGTAAAACGCAATGACCCCTGAGCCGGCCGTTGATGCCTTTACCAGTATTGCAGAAGCAGAAACAGATAGTACTCCAATCATTAAAGCAATATAGGGATTTATTTTAGGCTTCTGCATGACAATTCCTTTCTGAACATTCAGCAATTGAATTCATTTATAGATGAACGGATAAAATTCTGCAGGCTACGTACATCCGCGCCTCCTGGAAGGAAATTATGCAATTTTCCAAAAAACTTCGTGTGAAAAAGCTCATTTTCTAAAAGAAGTGAGCTTTTTGGGAATATGAATTCATTCTGGAGCTTACAGGGTTAGAAATTCATCTTCAAAATAAAAAGTAGTAGGGTTTTCCTTGATGGTATACGAATATTTTTTCATGTTGGCAACATATTGCCATTTATTAATGGTAACTGTTTCTCCAGACGTTTTTAATTTCACTTTTTCTCCGGTTTGGTACTTGTTTTTAACTGCCACAATTACACCTCTTCTTTATAAGTAGAAACAATTCCATAGTCTGCTTGCATTTTGCCAATTCAGCCAGTCAGTATAGCAGCTTAAACATATAGCTCAAAATCCCGGCAGGAAATTCCTGCGGCTTTTCCAGGATAGAGCGTTACTTTTACTATTAATAAGTGATAGCCGGCATTAAAGGTATTAATAGACGTCTCCTTTAAACCCTCATTTAGACAAAAGGTGACACCATTCCTCCAATCCATTTTCATTAATAATTTTGCCCTAAATGTATACTCAATCTCTATTTTACCATTATTGCACCAAATAATCTTTTATATAAATAAACAAAAGTCAGGATAAAGCGAAATTACATCAAAAAAAGCCTTCCCCCCTGTACTGGCAGTACATGCGGGATAAAGAAAAAAACATCCGATTAATCGGATGCATATTTCATTATGCCATGTAAATAGACGCTATCTTCCTTCTCGACATACTCCCTTAATTTAATTTTCCCTTCTGACTCAAGCTCTTTAGCTATGGCTTGAATCTTACTTCCATCTTCTAGAGTGCTTTTAGGAATTTCTACTGAAAAAAAATTCCCCCCGCTGGCATTTTGCATATTTTTAAATAACGAAATTTTATCCATTGGACATCCCCTTTACTATCTTTTCGGCAAACAAGGAAAATATCCTTCTTTTGCAGCAGATACGGGCTAAATTTTACATTCTTCCATGCAGCAAAAGCGGATTCCAAAATACGGGCTTGGCTGAAAAGCCAGGAAATCTGTGCACAAGATTAACAGATCAAAAAAATAAAGAACCCTTGGGAATCCCAAGGGTTCTAAGAAAGATGGAGCATAGCGGGATCGAACCGCTGACCTCTACGCTGCCAGCGTAGCGCTCTCCCAGCTGAGCTAATGCCCCGTATGTATCAGGTACAATTTATATTTTATCTTTTTTTTGTAAAAAGTCAATACTTTTTTAAGTGAAAATCTGCAGACAGATTTTCCGCTGGATATTTAACCATCATTTACAAAGTATTCTTTCCCGGAAAGAAGGAAGATTAAAAGTATACCAACAAAGGAGGTGAAAACACATGGCAAACCGCAGTGGTGGAAGAAATCAATTATTGGTTTCAGGTGCTGAACAAGCTCTTGAACAAATGAAGTACGAAATCGCTTCTGAATTCGGTGTACAGCTTGGAGCAGATACTGTTTCTCGCGCGAACGGATCAGTAGGAGGCGAAATCACTAAGCGTCTTGTAGCTACAGCTCAGTCTCAATTAGCTGGACAATCAGGAACTTATGGTACTCGTTAATCTAACTGAATAATATGGCATAGGCTACCTGTGTTAAAGCAGGTAGCCTTTCTCAGAATAAAGGCTCATCCTAGGCGGATGAGCATGTCTTTCTTATGCAGCACTTTTCAAAGCTTTATCTGCTTTTTTCTTCTTTTTTGATCCTTTAAAATGCTTATCAAGTAAATTGGCTGCCAGCCGGGCCGAAATATTGAAAATCAGCACCATAATAATGAGTACAGCAGCAGACCTTGTCGCAATTAAACGGGCATCCGGAACGATTCCTTCAGAATTCAGCTTCCAGATATGAACAGCCAGCGTTTCAGCAGGCCTGAAGATGTTAAAGGGATTAACAGGACTGGACAGATCAGCAGCAGAATTCAGCATCGGAGTCGTGAGCCCTGCCGTATAAATAAGAGCAGCCGCTTCCCCGAATACTCGTCCCGCTGTCAAAATGATGCCTGTAATGATTTCACGTGAGGCAAATGGCAGTGATACTTTCATTAATGTCTGCCATCTCGTTGCCCCCATACCAAGACTCGCTTCCTTTATGCTTGAAGGTACAGAACTTATAGCCATTTCACAAATCCGGGATAAGCTGGGCAGATTGAGTATTGTAATAACAAGAGCTCCGCCTATCAATGTGTAGCCCCATTTTGCCAGCGTTACAAAGATCAGCAATCCAAAAAGTCCGACTACAATAGAAGGAAGAGATGCCATCGTTTCTATGCAAAGTCTTACAAAGTTCAAAAATCTCCCTTTTTTTGCGTACTCAGCCAGGTAGATTCCAGCTCCGAGCCCTAATGGAACTGAAATAATCAATGAAAGCACAAGCAGATAAAAAGAGTTAAAAAGCTGCGGGCCAATGCCGCCTCCCGCCATTGTATTGCTCGGTGTGCCAAAGAGGAAATCCGGATCCCAGAACCCCCAGCCCAGAGCCAGGATTTTTCCGACCAAAAAAACAAGCAGTGTGATGACCGCAACAGCAATTATATAAAATATTCCTGTCCAGATATTATTTATAACCCTCGCTTTATTTTTCATGTTTGTTCCACACCTCTTTTTCCGATCATTCTGATGATGAAAATAAACAAGAAAGAAATAAGCAGCAAGATCATAGCCAATGTCCATAACGCGTTATTCCACGCTGTGCCATTAAGCGTGTTGCTCATATCCATAGTGAGGATTCCAGTTAAAGTCGCAGTTGGACTATAGAGGCTGTCGGCCATTTTGACTGTATTTCCGATAACCATTTGAACAGCAAGGGCTTCACCAAATGCTCTCGCCAGACCTAGCACTACCGCTGTTAATATCCCCTTTTTGGCTGCAGGCACAATAATTCTGCTGATAGCCTGCCAGCGTGTGGAGCCAAGCCCATAGGAAGCTTCCAGATATTCAAACGGAACACCCTTTACAGCGTCATCGGCAATGCTTGCGATAGTAGGAAGGATCATGATGCTGAGTACAATAATTCCTGCAATCAAACTGAAGCCTACACCGCCGAATTGGTCACGCAGCAGCGGAACCAGTATGGTAACACCCAAAAACCCGTATACTACCGACGGTACCCCAACAAGAAGCTCAAGTACCGGTTTCAAAACTTTTGAACCGAATTTTGGCGCAATGTAATTGTTAAAAACGGCTAATCCAATAGCCACAGGCGTACTGAGTACCACCGCGCCAATTGAAACGAAAGCAGACCCCATTATGAATATTAGCGCACCATAAGATTTGTCTTTAGGATCATTAGGACTCCAATTTTTGGACGTGAGCATTTCTGCAATTGAAAGATGGCTTTGCAGGAATGACTGAATGCCCTTGCCGCATATGAACACAATAATGGATAATGTTGTCAGCACAATCAGCAGTCCGCAAATCGTCACAAGTGTTCGTCCAAGGTATTCACTCGTAACATAATTTATTGATTTTTTCTCCTTCATCCCTGAACCCCCTTACCATTGATGCAATGAAAGAAGGCTGACTGTCACAGCCAGCCATTCTAACCATTTATTATTTTAGGTCTGACATTGGGATATAACCCATTTCTGTAACCTTATCTGCAAATTTATCTCCTGTTACATAATCAATGAAGCCTTTAATGCCGTCTTTAGGCTGGCCATCTGTAATCATGTACTCATAAGACCAGAATGGATACTTTTTGTTAACGATATTATCTGAAGTTGGTTCCACATCATTAATTTTCAAAGTCTTAAGGCTGTCCTTTTTATCTCCTACTAAATAGGATAGAGCAAGGTAGCTGATAGAGCCTTTTGTAGAGTTTACCGATTGCTCGACCGCACCATTTGAATCCTGTGCAGTACCGATGCTGTCATCAATCTTGACTCCGCCCATCATCGTTTTTTCAAATGTTGCACGTGTTCCGGATGATGCCGGGCGATTGATTACATTAATTTTCTCGTCGTTTCCGCCAACTTCTTTCCAGTTCTTGATTTTGCCTGAAAAGATTCCTTGAATTTGATCTTCTTTTAAGGTTTCTACTGAAACATCTTTATTTACTACTAACGCAAATCCGATTCCAGCTACTTTTGTATCTACAAGCTTATCTGCTTTTGATTTATCTTCTAATTTATCAGCTGAAGGAACATCAGAATTCCCGATATTCACAGCGCCGGCTGCTACTTGATTAACACCTGTTCCGCTTCCCCCGCCTTGAACAGTTACAGAGAGATTAGGGTAAGTTCCTTGAATTTCATTGGCTGCTTCTTCAGCTAAAGGCTGAAGTGCTGTTGATCCGGCTGCAGTAACAGTTCCTGAATAAGCTGTTTTATTATCATCAGTTTTTTTCGCATTATCGCTGCCTTTTGAATCATCAGCTTTTCCGCATCCTGCTAGTGCTCCTGCCATTACTAGAGCAGCCATAGATAATTTCAAACCTGTAATCTTCATTAAATTTCCCTCCGTTAATAGCTATTTATCTTTCTAGTACTTTGTACTCTCTTTCGGGTACAATCTCATATTAATGGTCAATTGTTATGTCAATATGAACTCACTTTGAATTCTATGTAAATATTTTTACTATTGTTTAAAGGGAAACTTATAGCTAAAAAACGCCTTTCACCTTAAGAAATCTAAAGCTAACAGGGAGAACAGCCTTTATTTCACCTAAAAAAAAGCCTGTGATTATACGCTAATCCTTTACATGAAGTTTACAATCCAAACACTTCTGGAAGGAATGCCATTTTTTACGCAAAAAAAGAAGGCTGCAGGCAAAATGTGCAGCCTTCTCTCTATGCTATTTATTGTCCTTGGATATAATCAATGTCTTGAAGGATGATATCGGCAAATTCTTTATCGATGAATATCTTTTTCAAAGTTCTTACTTCCGTTTCAAGGACCTTAAGCTTCAGGTCTATCACTTTCTGTTTTTTAGCTTGCTGAATAGATGCAATCTGTGCCTGCAGGCTTTTTGCAATTCCTTTATTCGCAAACTTGCCCTGTTTGACTCCTATGTCAATAAGTTCATCAAGATGGTCTATGTCGATCTTTGACTCGAGCGTATATGTTTCTTCTATTGTATTTCCCGCTTCGTCCTCAGCTGTGACTTGAAGTTTATGTTTTCCTGCTGTTAAATCCAGTGGCGAAACAGCCTGCAAATCTGGAATCACTGTATTATCAAGTACATATTTAACTGATTTCACTCCGCTTAGCTGATCTGCTGCTGTAATTTTTACAGGTATTGCTGAGTCTGTTTGATAAAAAGATACCTGTCCATCCAGTGTTATTTCCGGGGCATGCTTGTCAATCCAGACCTGAACAGATTTCACACTTTCCACATTGCCTGCAAAGTCATAAGAACGGTATTCTACTATATTCTTCCCTTCATCTGATATAGCGGCATATCCATTTGAAACCGTCCACTCTCCGCCATTAACCCGGTATTCTGTCTTGGCAACGCCTGTACCGCTTCCATCGTTTGCAAAAAAGGCAATTTGAACAGTTTCTTTATTGTAAACACCCGCTCCAAGCTTGCTGCTGCTTGTAACTGAAGTAACTGGCGGGGCAGAATCTGAAGACTGTATCTGTTCTATAGACAATGGTTTTAACTGATAAGCGCCATTAAAAATAGAAGAAATACCTGTAATGTTGACCTGGGAACCTGCCGGATATAATTGTGTTAAACGGTCATAAGCAATGCCTGTCCTGCCGTCAATGCGCACAATGGATTCCTTTCCTTCTGGGCTTGCTGCCGTAAATTGAAAAGTGCCTGAACCATTCGCAGGATCATATTTTACTATTTTAAGATTTTCCAGTGTAATAAGCTGCCCTTGATTTTCGTCATTCACAGCATCTTGTACACGAGGCTCAACGCTTGCTGTTCCCGTCTTTTTCAGAGAGACAGGGTCTGTCAGCTCCACTTCAGAATTATAGGTTTTCTTAACCGCAGTTATCTGAACTTTGTCTCCTTTATGGTATCCCCCTTCATTTTGGTACACATATGTCCCTCCGGAGGCATCTTGCAGATAAAAGCCCATTCCTCCGAACACTCCTGGTTCAGAAGTAATCGTTCCTTCAACGGTAACAAGTGTGCCATCCGCGCTTTTTCTTGCATCATTAACAGATATTGCATCCGGAATGGCAGGCTTGTCCTCAGGAAGGGGTTCCGCGGGCACATCCGCAATCGTTACCGCTTCAGTAACTGCGTTATTGCTGCCTTGTTTCAGTCTTAGGCTTGCAGCACCTTTTGTTCCATTAATACGAACGGTCAGGTCTTTATAAGCTTTTCCCTGGTCATTTGCCGTAACGGAAAAATCAGAGCTGTAACCCTCCGTTTTAGGCCATGATCCATCTTCATTTTTCACCTTAGCAATCTGTGTCCCGCCTGATAAATATATGCCCAGCTTTAAGCCTGAAACTGTTTGTCCCGGATTCAAGCCGCTCAATGAAACCCTGATCTGGAAATCCTGGGATGAAGGCAATGTGCTTTGGTGAATAAGGCTGTATGCAGGGTTTGCTGCAGGTGCCTGGGATGAACCATACGATCCTGGCTTGAAGGTTGCAGGATCATACCATTTGTACCCTGCTTGAGGCTGTGACCATGGCTCAGCCTGAGGTTCTGTTGTCGTAGCAGGATCTTCGTTTTCCGCTTTAGCGGCATCAAGAATCAATGGAGTCTTCTGATCCAGTTCGATTCCAGCCTGGCTGAAGTTTGTATAGCTTTCCTTTTTAGCAAGCCATTCAACTGTCTGCACAAGGAATGTACTGTCGTTCGCTTCTTTAAATCCATCATAAGTAGTTTTCTTTTGTCCTGTTTCCTCTCTCAGGTATTTCGGTGAGGCATCCTCTACAGGAGAAGAATCTCCAATAAATGCAGCTTTTCCTCCGCCAAGCTTCGAAATTGCCGCAAACGGCCCCTCTGCTTTTCCGCCGCCGCTGTAAACTCCCTTATCAACAGCTGAGCCCCAGGAAGGAGGATTTTGAGGAAGATAAACCAGGCCCTTGGCTTTTGAAGGATCTAATACAGCCAAAGTCGAACCTGCATGGACTGCTACTGAATTTACACCTTCTGTAATGCCAAAAGTTTGTGCAGGAGCTGTAATATCCGCCGCATTTACATCACCTACTGCGTTATAGCGGAAACGGATTCCAAAGTTGCTTCCCATCCAATCCGAGCTTTGCACCCCTTGCATCGCCGGGGAATTGGCTTCTTCCTGAGTCATCCCTTTTGAAGGATTATCAAATGCCCCCCGCCGGTAGCCATTCATTACTTCAGATGCATCCCAGCGATTTTTATTGCGGTCAGCATTATAATGGTCTGCAATGAAAAAGATGCTTCCTCCATTTTGCACATATTGGATCATGGCATCCTGCTCTGATTTTTTATAAGGAATATTTGCTTCACCAATTACGAACACATCATAGTCCTTAAGTTTATCAAAGGTAACGGCCTGTTCACCGTAGTTAAAAGGAATATTGCGGGATAATTCCGATACAGCGAATCCTTTTTCCTTTAAGCCATTAGCAAAATCCGAGAATCCCCCATCAATCACCCAATCCGCTGCTCCGGATGTCTGGCCGTGGGTATTGTCAAATAGCACCTTTTTTCCAGTGCCATCCGGCAGCACATTGACAGCAGCTGCTGCATGGGCATTCGAAGGCGCAAAGCCAAGCGCATTCGCAGCCGCCATGAGTATTAAAACCGCAATAGTAAGCCACTTACCGTTAAACCATCTCTCCATTCGTGAATTCCTCCTGAAATTTTTTTGTATTCAACTTGATTATACTTAGTAATAATGTCAATTTCTTCATTATTCGCTATGAAATTGAATATTAAATTTCGAAGGTTCAGAATAAAATAGTCTTTTTGGTGCTTGTCTTTGCCAAGATAGGCAAAAAGGCCTTTCTGCTTCTATAAGAAATAGATTGTCCAAAAAATTGATACTGTTTACATCACGCATGCAAAATAAAAAAGCGCTGCTAAAAGAGCGCTTTTCCTGGCATTCCAATTAAAAAGTGTTATAAACGTTTTGGCAGGTTTCTGCTGTCGGTTCATAAAAGCAATGAAGCTTGTAGCGACCGACAAAGGGCTGATTGTACCATTGAGAAGGACAATTAGCCGGCGGCCTGAAATACCATAAGCTGTACTTGCCCGGCCACTGCTGTTCTCCATTAATGCTCCTCCGCGCCAGGCGCCTTTCCTTGTCCCTGGCACGCTGATAGAAATAACCATGTATCGTGGCTTCAAAGGCATGCGGCTGATAAACCATTTGGGGGATTGTGCGCAACCCTTTAAAATCCGAGCAATTCGCCCTGATTCTGTTGATGCCCACATTACCGACCAGAAGCATACCTTTAACTCCCTCTCCTTCCCCTTCAGCCCTGAGCAATCGTGCTAAAAGGTCAATATCTGCTGTTGTCGCTTTTACGACTGCCATGATGCAACGCCTCCTGTCTAAACCATTTATATGGATTTTTACTGAATGAATGACAGAGGATAAGCAGTTTTTTTAGCACATTTTAACGAGCAGTAAAAACCGCGCAGCTACCAGTTGGACATTCGCTGTCAAGGAGCTCCTTCTTATGGCAGATGTCAGAAATTAAACATATTGTGCCTATGCAGAGAGAAAAAAGGAATAAAATTACATATCCATACTTTTTATTTGTTTCTATAGGCATTATGATTAATTTATGGCATTTCAATGAAAAGGAGGCGCGGGATGGCGGATTCACGGAGAAAGAAGAAGAAAAAAGAAGAAGAATCCTTTCTTTCTGAATTATTTGGAGAGCTTGTCGGATCACTGATTGAATATGTCATT
Source organism: Bacillus sp. MUM 13 (assembly GCF_001866725.1). Lineage (NCBI taxonomy): Bacteria > Bacillati > Bacillota > Bacilli > Caryophanales > Bacillaceae > Bacillus > Bacillus sp. MUM 13. The sequence goes on along the minus strand of NZ_MLYQ01000024.1, from coordinate 8,046 downwards.
TTTTGGCCATTTAAACTTGCTGGAAGGGCTATCGGAAAACTTCTGGGGGGATTTTGGAACTAAAGGGCCCAACTGGCATATATCCTTCCTTTTTGGCATCCCTGCATAAGGGGGTGCCGTTTTTTATCATTCAATATATCTATTTTACAGAGGTTTTCTTTACAAATTAGCCAGAAAGATATACTATTATCAAATAATATTAATAGAATATTATAATAATTTTCCCCGTGTTCCAGAGCGTTTCTATCAGACTTGCCACAGTTAAGTTAAAGCTTAAATTTCATTTTGAACCAATGATGATTTTAGCTGAATATGGCGGCACTTAGAGGAAAAGCTGATTTAGGGAGGTTACTTTGAAAAGGCTTACAAAATCAGAGGATTACGAAAGCTATTAATTGAAATTAAAACTGGACATGCATCTCTCATCGTATTAATGTAACACTAATATACTATATTACATAATTGAAAGAAAAGGTGAAGGCTATGAAAAAGAACAGCGATGACTCTCTTTTGCAGAGAGGCTTGGAACAAAGGCATATCACCCTTATGTCTTTAGGGGCGGCAATAGGAGTCGGATTGTTTCTCGGTTCGTCATCTGCTATTAAATTGGCAGGTCCGGGAATTCTCTTGTCTTACACTGTCGGGGGAATCATCATTTACCTTATAATGAGAGCACTTGGAGAAATGGCGGTCAAAAATCCTGTTGCGGGATCCTTCAGCCGTTATGCCCGGGAAACCATCAGCCCGCTTGCAGGTTTTATAACCGGATGGAATTACTGGTTCTTATGGATTGCCACCTGCATGGCTGAAATTACGGCAGTAGGCATTTACATGCAATTCTGGTATCCCGGGACACCTGAATGGGCATGGGCGCTTGCAGCACTTATTTTAATGACACTTATTAATTTCCTGGCAGTCAAGGCATACGGGGAATTGGAATTCTGGTTTTCACTTATTAAGATTGTCACAATCATTTTAATGATTGTCATCGGCCTTGGCATGATTATTTTCGGAATCGGAAATGGCGGACATGCCTTGGGATTCAGCAACCTTTATAAAAATGGCGGATTCTTTCCGCATGGACTGAAAGGTGTGCTTTTATCCTTCCAGATGGTCATGTTTGCTTATCTCGGGGTAGAAATGCTTGGAGTCACGGCAGGCGAAGTAAAAAACCCGAAAAAAGCGATAAGAAAGGCCATCGATACAGTATTCTGGAGAATTCTCATTTTTTATGTGTTCTCACTGACTGTCATTATGTCTATTTATCCTTGGGACGAAATCACTGCCCGCAATAGTCCGTTTGTCTTAACCTTTGAGAAAATCGGCATTCCGGGAGCAGCAGGCATTATTCAGTTTGTTGTACTTACGGCAGCACTTTCCTCCTGCAACAGCGGGATATTCAGTACAGGAAGAATGCTGTTTAATCTTGCGCAGCAGGGAGAATCGCCAAATGGCTTCAAAAAGACTAATAAAGGAGGCGTTCCGGGCCTTGCTGTCATTGTTTCGTCAGCCGTGCTATTGATCGGAGTATACTTGAATTACAGCCTTTCCAAGCATGTGTTCAGCTATGTCACCTCCATAGCGACATTTGGGGCCATCTGGACCTGGGGAACTATTTTGGTCACCCAGATGGTATCAAGGCATAGGATGAGCGCTGAAGAAAAGAAGATGCTTCAGTACAAGATGCCGTTTTACCCTTACTCTTCATATATCTCGCTTGCGTTTTTGCTGTTAGTGACCATATTATTGGGATTCTCAAAAGATACGAGGATTGCTTTAATCGTCGGGCCGCTCTGGATCGGGCTTTTGGTAATCATCTATTATGCGGCTGGACTTAAGAATCGGAGCTATCAGGCTGCATCAGCAGCAGAAAAGTAATAGGAAGCCCCCGCTTTAATGAGCGGGGGCTTTCTTATTACTTCTTTATCAGCGCCTAGCCCCTCGAGGTAAGTCATGTAAGCTGTGAAGGCAAAAAGCGCCTTCTCTTCTTAGCCGCTTTATGCTTGTCGGAGGCCCCCAGGATGGGCTCACAAAGACGTTGCCGCAGGACGCGGCGCTTTTAGTCTTTGTTCCGCTAACCAGGCGCTTCCGCTTTTTTTATAGTTTGGCTAGTGCCATGTTTTTCGGCAGGACGGTGTTTGTTAGTATTGATGTTTCACGCAGACGGTCCAGATTGTAGGAGGATCCCTCCATGATAGAGGTGTCCAAATATGCCGGGTGGCACATCACTTCAACAAGGGCATTGCCGGGTACTTTTTCATGAAGTTTATTAAAGTAGTCCTTTGTTGCTCCTTCTCCATAAAAGTCATCTAAAAACACGTCTGAAAAATAGGATACCCCTTCCTTCCCGTTTCCCGTTTTCCGAAGCGGCAAACCGTATTTCTTTGAAAGCGATTCAGCAACAGGCATGATTTCCTTTGTACCGTGCATATGGTGATGGCTGTCAAGATGGGTGGGCTCTAAACCGGAGGAAAGGAAAGCCTCAATTTGAGCGGTCCATTCCCGTTCTATTTCATCCAGTGAAATGTCGCCTTCTGTTAATAGCTGTGACTGTTTCTTAAAATTACCGTTTTGGTCCGTCAAACTCCTCACATCCTTCAGCAGCGGACTGCCGCAGGTTAAGACAAGATGGATGCCTGTCTTTAACGAAGGATGCTCTTTCGCAAGCTGAATGGCATGTCCGGTCCCTTCCATATTCATCATCATTGTCGCAGAATTCACGATGCCAAGAAGGTGACTGTCGAGTATCCCATAATTCACCCCTCTTGAGTATCCAAAATCATCTGCATTCACTATTAAATGAATCATTTCCCCACTCCCCGCCGTAAATGCTATTCTGCAAAAAAACAGTAACTTTGACAGATATTCTGCACCCGGCAGGCATTTTCCTCCAAGACTCGCATTTTCTTTAAAATGATATACACATGAATAGCTTTTTAAACAGACAAAAGACATTCCTTTTGGGGAATGCCTTTGTAAAAAGGACAGGCTTTTAATTCATTCACAGTTTTTGCAACAATGCAGCAGCCGTTTACTTAAGCACCTGGCTTACATCTTTGGCATACACCACACAGAATTCCATACCACTAAATTTTGTAAAGCTACCCTTGCCATATTGCCCTGCCGGTACTTCAGCTGCCCCCATTGCATGGCCGCCTGAATTAAAGTTCATCAATTATCGTTATTCCGCCAATTTCTTTCCAGACAAGCAAAAGCGGTTTCTTCCATTGGCTTTTGCAGCATACAGTGCCTGATCAGCTAATTTCAATACCTCTTCAGGATCTTTTCCATCCAATGGCCAAATAGCCCCGCCGATACTGCATCCTATTTGTATCACCTGGCCTTCAATCATAAACGGCCTATTTAAAACAGAGATGACCTCTTGGGCCAGCTGTCCTGCTTTTTCACGAGGCTGTTTCTGTTCATACTCTATGACAGCAACAAATTCATCTCCGCCAAGCCTGCAAAGAAAGTCACCGCGCCGCAAGGTTTTTCTTATCCTCACCGCAGCATGCTTTATTAACAAATCTCCAGTATGATGTCCAAAGCTGTCATTAACCGCCTTGAAACCATCAAGATCAAAGAAAAGAAATGTCAGCGCATGCCCTTTCGGATCCTGCTCTTTCTTTAGTTTTTCCATATAAAGAAGCATAGATATCCTGTTTGGCAGTCCTGTAAGTCCATCATGATAGGCAAGCATCTCCATTTCCCCAAGCTGAGTTTCTTTCTGACTAAGCGATAACACCATCTCCCGCAATGAAGCGGAGAGAATCTCTATATCTTTTATTCCTTTCATGACAGGAATATCTATACTATTTCCGGCACTTACCATGTTTGCTGCAGAGGTAAGGGACTGCAGGGGCTTTGATATTCTCCCTGCCACTGCCCAGCTCAATAAGGCAAAGATAACACTTGAAGCTGCACCCAGGAATATAATGAATCTTTGAAGATCTTCAGCCCGTGCAAATGCAGCTGCTTCGGGCTGGCGCACAATAACAGACCAGCCGAGCCCGGAATAATTTTTGTAGCCTTTGCTCTTGGCAAAAGCCGTTACATATTTTTTCCCGTCCGGCCAGGTTACAGATGCCCAATTATGTCCATCGCCCTGTGAGAGGTTCAGCGGCTTGCCTTCCATATTTTTTGGTCCGAGCAGGATGATGTGATCTTTAGAGCTGATAATGAAAATTTCAATACCTTTTCTCTTTCCCTGCAGCGGCCTTAAAATGTCATTTTGCACTTCTCTTGACCATGTCCAGCTCAGGTGGGCAGCAAGTACACCCTTAAACCTGTTTTGCCTGTCCCTTATCGGTGTGCTGATATCAACAAATTGCAACGGTTCTCCATTCGGGTTTGGCAATAGCTTAGATAAAAGTACGGCGTCATGGACATCACCTATATACGGCTTTTTGACGGCATTTTTGAATACTGGACGTTCCGAGATATCTTTATTCTCCAAAATACGGCCAGTAGCTGCTGACACTACTCCTCTATCATCCGTAATGCCGACCCAGGAAAATGAAGGGATGCTTTTTTTCAGCTGATTAAGCAAATGCTCATCTCTATACTCTCCGGCATGCTGTTTTTGTGTTAAAAGTTCACTTAGAACTTCCACTTCGCTGTACCTTGACCACATAAAGTAATCTAGTTTATCTGCCATCTGATAGGCAGCCTCATAAAGCGAATTTCCCGCCTCCCCCTTAAGCTGAGAAGTCGTCCTGCTTGAAATGGCACTGCTTAAAAATGTACTAAAAATAAAGATAAGAAAAGCAAAGCTAATAGCAAAAATCGTTCTTAATTTCATAGACACAGGTACATTCTCCAATTTCTTTTTTCTAATGTCAGCAGACATGCTTCATAGAGCCTGTGCTGTACCTTCAGGCTCTCTTGGGCATATTTTATTCATTCTTAAAATCTTTCATTTTTAAATGACGGCAAAGAAGTCGGGAAAGTTATAAAAAATTCCGTTCCCTCTCCTATCCCGCTTTGAACCCTGATGCTTCCGTTCAAGGCGCGGATGATTCCATAAGAAACCATCATGCCAAGGCCGGTTCCTTTCGAGCCCTTCGTAGAATAATATGGCTCTCCTAATCTTTTAAGCTGTTCCTTGTTCATTCCGCACCCGGTATCCTTGATCCTGATGTCCATTTGCTTTTCTGAATAGTTTGTTTCGATGGTCAATATTCCGCCATCAGGCATTGCCTCAATTGCATTTTTTATCAAATTTAGAAAGCATTGATGAAATTTTTGGCGATTTCCCTGAATGGTCCCCACAACTGCAAATTCAGTAATTATTTCAACTGAAAATTGATTCGCAAGCGGCTGTAAAACGTTTATGACATGCCTTAGCTCTTTTTTCACATTCACCTCTTCCATATATTCAAGTGAAGGTTTGGAAAAGGTCAGATAATCCTGGATGACTCTCTCAGCCGATTTCAATTCATCTTTTACCAGAGAGAGATACTGATTTCTTTTCACTGCGCTAATTGATGATTCCTGAAGAAGCTGTACAAACCCAATTGCTGCAGTTAGCGGGTTCCTGATTTCATGTGATATGGCAGCACCCATTTGTTCAACCGCCTGCAGCTTTTCAGCTTTAATAAGCTGCTGATACATATGCAGATTTTTAATGACAAATTCAATGGAATAAGAAATCATAAATACGCCAAGCGGAGGAACAGCCATGTATGCGAAATACACATCCATCCAATTATAGCGGGGATGAAGGTATCCCAGCGGAACTAAAGTCAAAACACTAATAAGAACAGTAAGTGACACAGAAAAACCAATTCTCTTCCTGGGGCCCTGTTTCCAAAACCAGGGGTAAAACTTCCATAAAATCACTGCCAGCGGCACATAGAAGCCAAGAGTAAAATAAAAGCCCTGATTGACTCCGTAAAAGAAGCGGATCAAGATGACAGCCAAAGAAGCAAGCGGCCCAATCCCTAAATAAAGGCCGCCTATCACTATAGGGACCTCTCTTAAATCAAACCGGATGTCTGGTGCTGCTTCATACGAAAAATACAAGCACATCCATAGGGATGCAATGAACCAAATAATAGCAGACGACTTCGAAAAGGGCATTTCCCTTCTTCTATCTGACCAAATCAAGTAAATGAACAAAAAAATAAATAATATCACAAGCATAAAGAAAAAGTGCTTTGTCATTTCCATTCTGATCACCGCCTAAAGAGGTTCTTATGGAAAAATTCTACAGGTTTTTTCAATCTAGGACAATCCTATATTAGGTTATGTCGAATAATATTTTTTCCGCCATAATTGGCGAAGCAAATTCTTCTGCTGCAATTTTAACAACAATCATGATGAAAAACATAAAAAATACTCTTTCTTTGCTGAATGGAAACTTGTTTTGTCGCCTTGGAAGGAACTTGAAGGTTCTTAGAGAACTGAATGTTCTAAGGAGGGATTATATGAATACAGTTGCAGCAGCAGAATTATTAGGAGTTTCACCAAGGACCATCCAGCGCTGGGTGAAGCAGTTTAATCTCAAGATGGAGAAAAACGAACTGGGGCATTATTCGTTTACCGAGGAGAACATCAATCAACTAAGAGAAATACACTCTCAATCAGCAAATCCTGTTTCCCCTGCTGATCATAAAGATAACGAAAAGCCGAGAAGAAAAGGAAAAATTGAAGCACCTGAAGAAAGCCGCATTGCCGAAAATCTTATGGCCCGGTTCAATGAAATGGAATCAAGGCTCGAATCAAAGGCAGACTCTGTAGTCACTTATCAAATACTCCAGCATCGGCGGGAAATAGAAGATTTGCAAAGCCAGATCAAAGCACTGACTAAACGCTTGGAAAAAGCCGAAAATACTGCAAAAGGCACTTCTGCATCATCCGCTGGGGATATGGCCATTTTTGACAGCGGCAGCCCGCAAAAGAAACAAAAAAAGAAAAAGCTGCTTAGCACCCTTTTCAGTTTTTGAAAGCACAGCCCTTTTATGTGCTGTGCTTTCCCCTTTCATAAATGCCTTTGGCTTCAGCATTTTTTTCCTATATAAAGCAAATGGGATGAAATGCCTAATATATACGGATCTGATGCTTTTTCTACAATCAATCTTCTAACCTTGCTTAATTCTTCCTGTCCTGCCTGCTCCCAATAATTCCAGCTTTCCTGACTGAGGGCTGCACCAACGTTGGACCCAATCAGTTCCAGGGTCTGAAAACCTTGGGACTCCATGAACGGCTTTATTTCTTCCAGTTCAAAATAATAAACTCCTGTAAATCGTCCTGGTTCAGCATGATTGAACAATCCGGTTGAATTAAACTCGTTAATGGAATCCATTGTGTGATTCGGCTTCCATGAAAGCGGATTTTGCAGGGAAGTAATCAAATGACGAACCCTTGACATGCATGCCACAAAGACAATTCCGTCTTTTTTCGTGACTCTATGAAGCTCACTAACAGCCTGAATTCTGTCCTGTTCCTTCTGTAAATGATAAAGCGGGCCAAGCATAAGTGATGCATGATAAGTATTTTCAGGCAAGCCTGTTAACTGCCTGGCATCTCTTGCATAAAACCCTTCAAACTGATGTGATACATTCTGTTCCTTCGCTTTTGCCTGTGCAGTCTCTACCATCTTGGGAGTCAGGTCGGTTAAAGTTACCCTGTATCCCTCACCCGCAAGCTTAAGTGCATATTTTCCTGGCCCAGCCCCATTATCCAGCACCCGTCCCTTTTTTGGAAGGTGCTTTTTCATATAGTGCCAATTAACCTGGAACTCCAGCGGCTCCCTGTCAAGGCGCCCCCACTCATCATAATTACTATAATAGGAAATTACTTTTTCTGTTATATCCATTTTCATCATCCCCCAAACCGTGAGCTTGTTTGCATATGATGATATTCTGCTAAAAAAATGAATACCCTTTATTTTCCTATTTATTATTTTTTCTTTTATTTTGGCTCTTTTCTTAAAGATTGTTGTTTTTTAATGAATTCTGTGAGGCAATCATATTGTTAAATCAGGTTGATTGGAGCGTAAGGTGCGAGACTCCTGCGGGATTAGCGGGAAGGTGAGACCCCGCA
>NZ_MLYQ01000023.1:0-37825 GCF_001866725.1 Bacillus sp. MUM 13 | reverse complement strand
AAGAAAAGAGCCTTTTTTTAAAAAAATTTCGGTATCAGTTCTGTTGCATAAGATTAATTTAAGTAAAAAAACATATCTTTTTTACTAAAAAATAATTGACTCTAAAACCTGCTGTATTATAATAAACCTGAAGGCGCTTTCAGATTGTTATTAATGAGCGGCCATAGCAGAATAAAAAATAGAAGCAGCTCTATTATAGGCTGGGGAGGAATCGTCATGGATGTAAAGCAGCTCCGTACCTTATATCAGGAAATATTTCATGAAGAAAGCCCGCGTGTCTTTTTTGCACCGGGAAGAATCAATCTTATTGGAGAGCACACAGATTATAATGGAGGACATGTATTTCCATGTGCCATTACAAAGGGGACATATGCCCTTGCTTCAAAACGCAGTGACAAAAAAATCCGCATGTATTCCGTTAACTTTAAGGAGCTTGGCATAGTTGAATTCGAGCTCGAAAATCTCGATTATGAGGCGAAGCATGAATGGGCGAACTATCCAAAGGGAATGCTCCGTTTTTTTAAGGAAAGCGGCTGCAGCATCGGCAGTGGATTCGATGTGCTGTTTTACGGGAATATTCCCAATGGTGCCGGATTGTCATCTTCCGCATCCATTGAACTTGTGACCGGTGTGTTATTGGACAGTCTTTTTGAACTGAACATGGACCGGATTGAAATGGTCAAAATCGGCCAGCAGGTTGAAAATAAATTTATAGGGGTCAACAGCGGGATCATGGATCAGTTTGCAATAGGGATGGGCAGAAAAAATGCCGGAATCCTTCTTAATTGCGACACCCTTGAATACGAATATGCGCCTATTGAGCTGGAAAGGCATAGCATCTTAATCATGAACACCAATAAAAGGCGTGAGCTGGCTGATTCAAAGTATAACGAGAGAAGAAGCGAGTGCGAGCAGGCATTAGCACTGCTTCAGAAAAAAGCGGATATACAGGAATTAGCAAATCTAACTCCAAGTGAATTTGATGAATATCAGTCTATAATAGACAATGAAGTGCTCAGAAAAAGAGCGAAGCATGTGGTTTATGAAAACAGCCGCACACTTGAAGCACTAAAAGAGTTAAAGAGAGGAAACCTTGAAGCGTTCGGAGAGCTTATGAATCAGTCTCACTTATCTTTAAAGGATGATTATGAGGTTACAGGGACAGAACTTGACACACTTGCAGAAACAGCCTGGAAGGAAGACGGTGTTTTGGGTGCGCGCATGACCGGGGCAGGATTTGGGGGCTGTGCCATTGCCATTGTTGAAACAGACAAAGCGGAAGCAATCATGAAGGCAATAGGAAAAGTGTATAAAGAAAAGATTGGTTACGAAGCAGAATTTTATCAAGTGCTCATCGGTGATGGAGCAAAGGAATTAAAGGAGGTTGAAGGAATATGAGTATTCTTGTATTTGGAGGAGCCGGCTATATTGGCTCACATGCGGTATATCAGCTGATTGACAGAGGTTTTGAAGCGGTGGTCGTCGATAACCTTCAAACTGGCCATAAAGAAGCCATTCACCCGAAGGCGAAATTTTATCAAGGTGACATCCGTGACCGCGAGTTTTTGCGCAGTGTTTTTGAACAAGAGCAAATTGAAGCTGTCATCCACTTTGCGGCCAATTCCCTTGTTGGGGAATCTGTGGCACTGCCTCTTAAATACTATGACAACAACGTTTTTGGAACCCAGGCAATCCTAGAGGTCATGGAAGAATTTAATGTGAAGAAGATTGTCTTCTCATCATCTGCTGCAACGTATGGAGAACCTAAGCAGGTGCCGATTACAGAGGATATGGAAACCAATCCGACGAGTCCATACGGTGAAACTAAGCTTGCTATGGAGAAAATGATGAAGTGGACGGAAATTGCTAATGGCATGAAATTCGTATCTCTTCGCTACTTCAATGTGGCAGGCGCCAGATCTACTGGAGAAATTGGCGAAGATCATGATCCTGAAACACATTTAATTCCGGTTGTCCTGCAGGCTGCATTAGGCAAAAGAGAAAAAATCATTATTTTCGGTGAAGACTATGAAACAGAAGATGGTACATGCATCAGAGACTACATCCATGTCGAGGATTTAATTGATGCTCATATCCTTGCACTTGAATATCTGCAAAATGGCGGCGAAAGCAATATCTTCAACTTGGGAAGCAGCCAGGGCTTTTCAGTCAAGGAAATTGTCGAAACGGCTAAGGTAGTAACTGGCCGGACCATTCCTGTCGAGATTGGCGAGCGGCGGGCAGGTGATCCAAGCACGTTAATTGCTTCCTCAGAAAAAGCGCGCCAAATACTTGGATGGGAGCCTAAGAAAACATCAGTCGATAAAATTATTGAGGATGCCTGGAACTGGCATGTAAACCATCAAAACGGCTATGAAAGCTGAGGGAGAGATCATCATGAATATATTCAGCACTGTCCAGCAGCTGCTCAACAAGGCAGAAGAGGTTTTTTTACTAAAAAAAGAAGATGAGATTTACGCAAGAAACCAGATTCTTTCTCTGCTTTCTATTGAAAATTACATCCCGGAGCAGGCAGGCTCTGGTAGGGAAATTCCTGATCTTCTGGAAGACTTGACTGAATATGCGTGTGAAAAGGGAATTATCGGGGATTATTTAGATGCGCGGGAAATTTTTGCAAGCAAAATAATGGATGTAATGATCCCTTTGCCGTCTGCCGTTAATGAAACCTTTTACCGAAAGTATGCACAAGACCCGGCTGAAGCAACTGATTATTTTTACGAATTAAGCAAAAATAGCAATTATATTCAAATGAACAGAATCTCTAAGAATATTGTTTTTCAAACAGAATCCGAGTACGGAAATCTTGATATTACAATTAATTTATCAAAGCCTGAAAAAGACCCTAAGCAAATTGCCATGGAACGCCAGGCCAAACAGCCTGAAACAAAGTATCCCAAATGCCTTTTGTGCATTGAAAACGAAGGCTATGCAGGAAGAATCGGACATCCGGCAAGATCCAGCCACCGCATGATTCGAGTAAATGTTCCACGTGAAACATGGTATCTGCAATATTCGCCATATGTTTATTATAACGAGCATTGCATCCTTCTTTGTGAAGAGCATCGAGATATGAAGATCAGTAAAGCAACCTTTGAAAGGCTGTTGTCCTTTGTCGAACAATTCCCCCACTATTTCATCGGTTCAAATGCAGATCTGCCAATTGTAGGGGGATCGATCTTAACTCATGATCACTATCAGGGCGGGCGCTATGAATTTGCCATGGCTAAGGCACAGGAAGAATTCCCGTGCAGGTGGGACCGTTTTCCAGAGCTGGAACTTTCAATTGTAAAGTGGCCGATGTCTGTCCTGCGGTTAAAAAGCAGGGATGCCTCCACACTTGCGGATGCAGCCGATATGGTTCTTGCTTTCTGGAAGGATTACAGTGACCCTGAATTGGGTATTTTAGCAATGTCTGATGGGTCTTTGCATAATACCATCACCCCTATAGCCCGAAAGAGGAACGGACTGTTTGAATTAGATCTTGTGCTGCGTAATAACCGTAGCAATGATGAACATCCTCTTGGAATATTTCACCCGCATGCCGATGTACATCATATTAAAAAGGAAAACATCGGACTGATTGAGGTGATGGGACTCGCTGTATTGCCTGCACGTCTGGAGCAGGAGCTTAGAGAAATCGAAAGCTATCTTGCCGGAAACACTGATGCAGCGGTGGCTTCTTACCATTTGGATTGGGCAAAAGAGCTGGAAATGAGATACGGAAATGATTTGAATGAAAATAATGTGTCCGATATTGTGAAGAAGGAAACTGGCCTTAAATTTCTGAGGGTGCTTCAGGACGCAGGAGTTTTTAAGAGAGACAGTGAGGGAAAAGACGGTTTTCTGAGATTTATTGATTCATTAAAAATGATCTAGGTCAGGAGAGATTGGATGGAAGTCAAGGTTATGGAATTTGGGGAAATCAATGGCGAAAAGGTTCAGGCCTATACAATCAAAAATAACCGCGGCATGAGCATCACTTGTTTGAATTACGGCTGCATCATCACAGAAATCAAGACGCCTGACCGCAGCGGAAAGCTTGAAAACATTGTTCTTGGTTTTGATAGCATAGAGGAGTATATAGAGCATTCCCCTTATTTCGGGGCCATAGTGGGACGAGTGGCCGGCAGGATCAAAGAAGGGGAATTTGAATTGGATGGCACTTCGTATACCCTTGCAAAAAACGATGGTAACCAGCATCTTCATGGAGGAATAAAAGGCTTCAGCAATACATTTTGGAATGCTTCCTTATTTGAACGCGAAGATGCATCAGGCATCACATTTACACGGATAAGCCCTGATGGTGAAGAAGGATATCCCGGCAATCTAAAAGTGGCAGTCACATACAGCCTGAATGATGAGAATGAGTTTACGATTGAAACAAGAGCTGAAACCGACCAGAAGACACTGATTAATACAACAAATCATACGTACTTTAACCTTTCAGGAGAAATAAAGCGTAATGTGGAAGAACATATGCTGACACTGAAAAGTGAGCAATTTCTTGAGCTGGACGAGGAGCTGCTTCCTACCGGAAAACTGCTTGATGTGGAAGGAACTCCATTCGACTTCAGGAAAGAGCGCCAATTATTTGAGGAAAAAGCCTACCGGCATCCCCAAAACCTGGTTGCTGGCGGAGGCTTTGATACTCCGTTCTGCTTGAGTGAAAATAATAACCGGGAAATTCATCTGGCAGATCCCGAGTCAGGCCGTACACTGACTATTGAAACAAACCAGCCGGGCGTCGTTGTTTACACGAGCAACATGCTGGAAGGGGACTTTTCCATCAGAGGCGTCAAGGCCAGCAACCATTTGGCCATCTGCCTGGAGACACAGGGTTTGCCTGATGCTATCCATCATTCCAATTTTCCTTCTATTGTGCTGGACAAGAATGAGGAATACCGTTCTCTTACAAAGTACGTATTCAGCGTGCAAGGCTAAGAAAACCGGACGGGAGACATTTGATGGCAACCATTAAAGATATTGCTGAAAAAGCCAATGTATCAATTGCAACGGTTTCAAGGGTACTGAACTATGATACAACGCTGTCTGTAGGCGATGAGACGAAAAAGAAAATCTTCGAAATTGCCGAAGAGCTTTCCTATAAAAAACGTCCGTCAAAAAAGGCGGCTGCCCCAAGGATTGCCATGATCCACTGGTATTCTGAGCAAGAAGAGCTCAATGATCTGTATTATATGTCAATCCGCTTAAGTGTCGAGCAGCAGTGCATGCACCAGAACCTGCAGCTGGTAAAGTTCTTTTCTTATAATACCGAGCAGATAAAATCATCAGACATCCAGGGAATCATCGCTATCGGCAAGTTTAGCCAAAAGCAGGTAGAAGAGCTTTCAAGTGTTTGTGATACAATCGTTTTCGTGGATTCAAGCCCCGATGATGAGAGATTCGACTCTGTTGTAATTGATTTTGATAAAGCGGCAAAAAAGATACTGAATTATTTTATGAATAAAGGCCACGAAAGAATCGGGTATATCGGCGGTCATGAGACGTTTAAAGATCAGACAGCCGAAATAGAAGACTTGAGGGAAAAAACCTTCAAGGAATATATGACCCAGAAAAACATGTATGATGAGACCTTTGTCTATACAGGGGAATTTACCGTTCAGGATGGCTACCTCCTTATGCAAAAGGCCATTGAAGATTTCGGTGATGCCCTGCCAACAGCCTTCTTTGCCGGGAATGACCTGCTTGCAATAGGCGCATTAAGGGCCCTTCATGAAAAAGGGATTGCTGTTCCTGAGAGAGTGAACATTATCGGCGTAAACGATATTAGCGTATCTAAATACGTATACCCGCCTCTCAGCACGGTGAAGGTGCATACTGAATTAATGGGAGAGACAGCTGTCGACCTGCTTATAGAAAGAATGGCAGACAGGAAAATCGCGAAGAAAATTTTCATCGCAACAGAATTGGTAATTAGAAATAGCAGCTTTTAATTTCGGGGACCGCTTATATAGGCGGTCCCTTGTCTGTTTTAATGGGCCATGGGCCTGCATAGATTTAGTGGAGGAAGATTTCTGTGAATTGGAGGAAAGAGCTGTGCTGATCATGATAAATGATGAAAAAAAACAATTTCACTTATGCAATGGCAAGGTAAGCTATATTTTTCATGTGATGGAAAATGGCCAGCTTGGGTCTTTGTATTATGGAAAAGCGCTTCATCACCAGGAAGACTTTTCGCATATGCAGACATATGGAGTTCCTGCCACCTATACCGCCCAATATCATGGGAAGCGGGCTTTCAGCCTTGAAACTCTGCGCCAGGAATATCCAGCTTACGGTACATCAGACTTCAGGGAGCCTGCCTACAGTATCCGCCTCCAAAATGGCTCCCATATCACAGATTTTACTTATAAAACCTATGTCAGATCCTCCGGCAAACCTCCGCTTGCAGGGCTGCCTTCTACGTATACCGTGAATGAGGGAGATGCTGAGAGCATCCAAATCATTCTTGAAGATAGAGAACTCCAGGCTGAGCTGATCTTATGCTACACCATATTCAAGGACTTTCCTGTGATTGCGAGAAGCGCCTATATTTTTAACAAGGGGTCTGACCCCTTTTACCTCGAGCGCTTCATGAGTATGTCGGTGGATTTTCCGGATGCAGACTTCCGCATGCTCCAGCTGAGCGGAGCATGGGCCCGGGAGCGTTATGTGAAGGAGCGCCCTCTTGAAGCGGGCATACAGTCCATCTCCAGCATCCGCGGGGCAAGCTCGCACCAGCATAATCCTCTCCTTGTGCTGAAGAGGCCGGATACGGGGGAAAGCCAGGGAGAGGTTTATGGTTTTAATTTTGTCTACAGTTCAAATTTCATTGCTCAGGCAGAAGTAGACCAGTTTGGGGTAACAAGGGCAACGATGGGCATCCATCCTTTCCGTTTTTCCTGGAAGCTTTCCGAGAATGAACACTTTCAGGCGCCTGAAGCTGTGATGGTATATTCGAGTGATGGCCTGACAGGCATGAGCCAGGCTTATCATGATCTGTACCGTAAGCACCTCCTTAGAGGAAAGTGGAAAAATGACGTGCGGCCCATCGTCATTAACAACTGGGAAGCAACTTATTTTTCATTCAATGAAGATATTCTATTGAAATTTGCCAGGAAGGCAAAGGAGCTTGGTGTTGAGCTGTTTGTCCTCGATGATGGCTGGTTTGGCAAAAGAAACAATGCATCTTCATCTCTTGGCGACTGGTATGCTGATCCTAAAAAGCTTCCTCGTGGTATGAAATCACTGGCAGAAAAGATAGAAAGAATCGGTTTGAAATTCGGGCTTTGGTTTGAACCTGAAATGGTCAGCCCGGATAGCAGGATGATGAGGGCCCATCCCGAGTGGGCGGTCAAAACGCCCGGGCGGCCTGCTTCACTGGGCAGAAATCAGCTTGTACTGGATTTTTCGAGAAAGGAAATTGTTAAAGACGTATACAGTAGAATGGCAGATATCATTAGGGAAACAAACCTTTCATATATCAAGTGGGATATGAACCGCTATATTACTGAAGCTTTTTCCAGGGGGCTTGGCGCTGACCGGCAGGATGAATTTTTTCACCGCTACATATTGGGTGTGTATGAGCTGTATGAACGGCTTACCTCTGAATTTCCGCAGATTCTTTTTGAATCGTGTGCAGGAGGAGGGGGCAGGTTTGATCCTGGATTATTTTATTACGCGCCTCAAGCATGGGCAAGCGATGATACGGATCCTGTGGAACGGCTGAAAATTCAATACGGATCTTCATATGCTTATCCCATTTACAGTATAGGCTCCCATGTATCAGCTGCACCGAACCACCAGACACAGCGCAGTTCACCGCTATCTATGAGGGCAAATGTGGCTTATTTTGGAACATTCGGCTATGAATTGGATCCTGGAGCGCTTTCTGATGCGGAGGAAAAAGAAGTCAAAGAACAAATCCGTTTTTTTAAACAGCATCGCCATCTGATCATGACAGGGGATTTTTTTCGCCTTAATAGCCCGTTTGAAGGGAACGAAGCTGCATGGATGGTGGTCAGCAAAGATAAAAAGGAGGCGCTTTGCGGGTGGTACAAAATCCTGGCAGAACCGAATCCCAGCATCCAGCAGAAACTGAAACTGGCCGGCCTGGCTCCTGCTGCTAAATATATGATTGTCCAAACAGAAGAGATCTATAATGGGGATGAGCTCATGTATCATGGCCTTACTTTGCCGCTCGAATTCAATGGCCCTAACAAAAAGCGGGCGAAACGGGCAGGAGATTTTCAGTCGGCAGTATTTTATCTGGTTAAAAAGTAAGCCTAATAAAGGTTTTTCGGAGCTGCTTTAAAGGCTTCTTTTTTTTATTGCACTAATGGAGCAGTTTAGTTTAACAGCGTATTGTTCCATTAATAAGAATAACAATATAAAATCCCCGTTCCCAAAAACGGGGATTTTATATTGTATAGTGTATAACCATACTTAATCGAGTTAATATTTCTCCAGAATTATGATAAGAATGAGGTCTATCTGCTTTAAACCTTATAGAATCTCCAGTTGATATGGTGTATTCAGTGTCATTTACTCTTACTGTTAATTCACCATCAAAAACAGTTAAAAACTCTTCAGTTCCTTCTCCGTGGGATTCCGAACTAAGATACCCGCCTTTTTCTATTTCAATGGAATAAACCTCAAATCGACGATTATCCTGGAATGGGAAATAAGGATATAATCGGTATTTTCCATTATCCTCTGTTAGTGTTTGTACCTCGCTTTTCAGGACTACCTTTGTGTCAGGCTGTGGTGAATTTATTAGTGAAGTAAACGAAATTTTTAACCCATTTGCTATTTTCCAGATTGTTGTAATGGTAGGACTAGATTCACCTCTTTCAATTTGTCCAATCATCGTTTTACTAACCCCAGTAAGCTCAGCAACCTTTTCAAGGCTCAATTTCTTACTTTCTCTCAAAGCCTTTAAATTTTTTGCAACGATGAGATTAATCTCTTCCATAAAAACACTCCTTAGAATATATACAATATAACGTCAATATCATACAATATAACGTAATACTTTATAATGACTTTTTAGACATTATAACATACATTTGGAGGAGGATTTATTTTGCCTACATTATCATTTTTGTTATACGTTTTTGTTACTACTTTTACTCCAGGTCCTAACAATATAATGGCAATGTTATCTGCTAATAGGTATGGATTCAAAAAGACGATAAAGTTTTGCTTAGGAGTTGGTACTGGTTTTTTTGTCATTATGATATTGTGCAGCTATTTTAATTTGTTATTAAAAAATACCATTCCTAAAATAGAATTCGGAATGACTATCTTTGGTTCTATCTATATGTTGTACTTAGCTATAAAGATAATTTTTAGTAAGAAGGATAATAAGGAAAATGACCATAAAAACCATCATGGCTTTTATACAGGAATGCTTTTACAATTCATAAATCCCAAAGTTATTTTGTATGGAATCACAGCTATATCTACATTTGTCATACCATTTTACACTACTAATATAAGCTTAATTTTATATTCACTGTTTCTTGCTTTTGTCGGTTTGGCAGGCACTGTTTGCTGGAGTTTGTTCGGTTCCTTGTTTCAAAAATTCTTAACAAGATATAAAAGTCATTTTAATGTGGTTATGGCTTTATTACTTTTATATAGTGCCGTATCCATATTTTTAGAGAAATAAGTAAGCCGAAAAAGTTTGTGGAATATTGCTATTAAACAAACAGCGTCGTTTAACAGAGCAAGGAATATAAAAAAACTCCCTATCCTGGAAAGATAGAGAGCTTAGGTTAAATATTATAAAACGGTTTTTTCCCGGTTAAGAGACCGCTTCATCCAGTTTTTTCCCTCGACTAGACGGGTGACCATCATGGCACTTACGGTATTGCCTGCAGAGTTTAGAAGAGTCGCAGGTGCATCAATAATTGTACTGATGACTGCAATGATCGGCAGCACCTCTGCTGGAAAGCCGAACACACTCAGGATCAGCATTTCGCCAATCATGCCTCCGCTTGGGATGGCACCCATGACGGCTCCCACGAGGAAGGAAACGGCAAGAATGCTGAGAATGCTTGAAATACTTGTCATATCCTTGCCGAATAAGCTGAACAAAAAGACGATTTTTAATACTCCGCCAAAAACGGATCCATCTTTATGCGTGTTGGCGCCAAGAGGAACAATCGTTTCTGCGATGTCCTTTGGCACGCCCATTCTTTTGGTATATTCCAGATTGACTGGTATGCAAGCTGCACTTGAACAAGTGGCAATAGCTGTAATGGAAGGTGTCATGGCGTTTTTCCAGAATATCTTCACTCCTTGGCTTCCGCCGGCAAAAAACGCGTATAAAGTGAAAAAGCCAAAATAATAGATAACAGCCAGGATTAAATAAAGCCCAAAGCTTCTTGCGTATCCTTCCAGAATCTGCGGTCCAAGCTGTCCGATGATTGCTGCAAAATAACAGCCCAATCCAATTGGAGCGTAGTACATGATGATTTTCACCATGCGCATCATGACGGTTGTTCCTGCTGACAGGAAGGCAGTAACCGGCTTGGCTTTTTCGCCTGAAAGTGCAGCAGAAAGTCCGAAAAGAACAGAAAACACAATAAGTGCCAGCATATTGCTTTTAGACAGCAGCTCTGTGAAATCAGAGACAGTAAAGGTTTTGACAAGCTGCCCTAAAAAGGTTACATCTTCTGTATCTGCAGAAGGTTCGCTTTTTGACATAAGTTCTTTTATCGCAGATGTATCCGTATGCTCGAGCGGATTCATAACAGATGTTCCTGCAAATCCCAAAATGGCAGCAATTGCAGCTGTTACTAAAAAGACAAGAACCATGCTCCCCATAATTTTGCCAAGCCGCTTCATTTCACTCATATTGGCAATGGCAGAGGAAATGCTGAAAAATACCAATGGAACAATGATCATAAACATTAAGTTTAAAAATAAATCTCCAAGCGGCTGGACAATCGACGTTTTAGTGCCAAAGATAACGCCTGCAGCCCCTCCGATTAGAATCGCCCCAAGAAGGAAGATCGTGGTGCGGTAATTTTTAAAGTAATTCATTTTGTCACGCCTTTCTAAGATTGCTTATAAGTGCATAAATTTTATTATCAGGGCTGTGACATGGTTTGACAACCTCTATTTCTATAGTGATTGTATAATGATCAAAGATAGGCTGCCGCCAGGGGGGATATTTTGGTACCCCAATGCCGCATAGATACGTGGAATCATCCAGGAATTACCGCCTGAAATTTGCTTTCAGGCTAAAAACCGGGTGTTAACTAAAGGAGGAATAGAGATGCCGTTTATACATATTGAAAAGGATACAGAGCTTTATTATGAAGAAAAGGGCCAAGGGAAACCCATCATTTTCCTGCACGGAGTTTGGATGAGCAGCCGCTTTTTTGAAAAGCAGCTTTCCTATTTTTCGGAAAATTACCGGACTATATTAGTGGACTTCAGGGGACATGGCCATTCTTCCGCAGTCCATCATGGCCACACGGTTGCTAATTATGCCCGTGATTTACATCACCTGATAGATGAACTTAATCTTCAGGATGTTACACTTGTCGGCTGGTCGATGGGAGCGTTCGTGGTCTGGGATTATCTGAAACAGTTTGGCGGGGACAATATAAAGTCAACGGTTATTGTTGATGAGCTTGCATCTGATTTTAAGTGGCCCGGTTTTGATATCGGCGCGTTTACAATGGAAACATTAATTGCCTTTATGACGGAAATCCAAATGAACCGGACTGAGTTTTTAAGAGGATTTTTGTCCTCCATGTTTAAGGAGGAATGCAGTCCGGATGACACCCGCTGGATGCTGAGGGAAGTGACGAGAATGCCTGAGTCCACAGCGAGTGCGATACTGTTTGATCAGTCCGTTGTGGATTACAGAGACTTTCTGCCGCAGATCAGCGTTCCAACCCTGCTTTGCTTCGGGAGGGAAGAGAAGGTCATACCGGTTGCGGCAGGGAAACATTTAAATCAGCATATAGCTTCCTCAGAGCTTGTCATTTTTGAGAATAGCTGCCATTGTCCTTTCCTGGAAGAACCGGACCTGTTTAACGATACAGTAGCTGCATTTCTTAAGAAAAATGGAATTTGACTGCAAGGATGAATTTTATTTCCTTTTCAAGGCCCAGCAGGTACAATAAGGAAGTAAATTAGGGGATGTAACTTTCGAACAGGGGAGATTTATAAAATGACCAATGAAAATATGCAGCAGACATTGCCGCCAAAAACTTGCAGTATTGACCGCTTAGTGACCGTAAAACAGGATATCGAAAAAGTGATTGCCGGCGAAAAAACAGCGGTACGGAGAAATGGCCGGTATGCAGATGTTGGGGAAGTAATGGTCCTTGACGGCAAGGATTTTGTAGTGGAAAAAGTCTATCAGCAGACACTTGGAGAAATGACGGAAGAACATGCGGTTTCAGAAGGATATGAAAATCTTGAGAGCTACAAAGAATTCATTCTTTCCATGCATAAAGGCATGAAATGGCTGCCTCAAATGAAGGTATGGGTGCACGAATTCCGCCAAGCATAGGTTTAGGATATGTATATTTTATATAAAGCGGTTTTATATATTCATATTTTAAGCGTAATTTCTTCTATCGGGCCGTTGGTCATTCTTTTTCCTATTGCTAAAAAGCTGAGAGTGCGTGAAGACAGCGGAAATGAAGGATACCTGAACGTATTTCAGTCTGTGGTGCGGCTGGCAAAGCATGCAGGCCATGTCCTCGTGGGATCAGGAATTTTGCTTGTCATCATAGGTCCGTGGACTTGGAAGACTGCATGGATTGACATGACGCTCATTATTCTTGCTGCTTCCCTTTATTTTCTTGCGCGCGCATTTTCACCAAAGCTGCGAAAATATAGAGAGCAGAAGGAAGGATTCAGGGAAACAGCGGATTCCCTGAGAAATGCGGTTTACATTTATATGGCTTTGCTGCTGATCATGCTTTGGTTTATGGTCGCAAAACCGGTTTTATGGTGAGCAGCCTGCTGCGGTTATTCTGTCAGGGAATAATCGTTTTTTTTTTGTACCGCACTAAATATATAGGAAAAGTAAATATGAACTAAACATCTTGCGAAATTTAGTGTTATATTGAATAAGAAAGACGAACGCAAGAAAATCAATGATGTAATGAAACTGCTTTTAGAATGCCATGCACATGAACTTCACACAATAAGACAGTAAGGCGCCCCTCACTTTTCTGAGGCGGCATTTTGATGGCTTTTTATCACTTGAAATTTTAGTTTCTTCGGAGAGAGATGAATGGAAAAACAAATGAACAATCGATATGACATTATTGAGGTATGCCTGCTGGCGGGGAAAATTATGCTGAGAAGCGGAGCAGAAACCTACCGCGTGGAAGACACGATGACACGCATTGCCGCCTCATTTGGAATTACCAGCTCCCACAGCTTTGTCACGCCGACGGGCATCATTTTTTCCGCGGACGGAGCTGATCCAAGCAAGCTGGTCAGAATTTCCGAACGCTCGACTGACCTGCAGAAGGTTGCCAATGTAAATAGCATTTCTAGGCGGATCTCTGCTGGAGAACTGTCTGCAATCGAAGCATATGGACTTTTAAAGGAAGTGGAAAAGGCCAGCCATGCTTATGCGATTTGGGTTCAGATTTTTGCTGCTTTTATTTCAAGCGGCTGCTTTACTATCATGTTTCAGGGCCAGTGGCACGATTTCCTTGTAGCATGCATGGCAGGGGCATTGGGCTTTTCATGCTTAATTTACTTGCACAGGCTTCTTGAAATAAAGTTTTTTGCAGAATTCATAGCTGCTTTGGTTGTTGGGGCATTTAGTATTTGCATCGTAAACATGGATCTGGGGCGTGAAGCGGACAAAATCATCATCGGTTCTGTGATGCCTTTAGTCCCGGGATTATTAATAACCAATGCGGTGCGCGATTTAATTGCCGGTCACCTGGTATCAGGTATATCAAAAGGTGCAGAGGCCTTTCTGACAGCCTTTGCCATCGGGACGGGAATTGCCGTTGCTTTTATATTCCACTAAAAAAGAAAGGGTATGAAGATGTTAGCACAGCTTATCACCAGTTTTATCGCGTCGGCATCCTTTGGAATTATCTTTAATGTTCCTAAAAATTCAATCGTTAAATGCGGATTGGTGGGGATGGTAGGATGGCTTCTTTATTGTGCTCTTGTTGAAAATAGTGTGAACAGTGTGATCGCCACACTTGCCGCAGCTTTTCTGGTAGCGGTGATCAGCCTGGTTTTCGCCAAGACCTATAAAACACCGATCATTATTTTTAGCGTATCCGGCATCATCCCGCTTGTGCCTGGAGGAATGGCATATGATGCGATGAGGCACTTTGTCCAAAATGATTATAATGTCGCCATACAGCTTGCGGCGAAAGCTTTCATGCTCTCAGGGGCCATTGCGATGGGTCTGATGTTTGCGGAAGTAATGAATCAGGTATATATCAAATATAATAAAAGAATGAAAGCATGATGGGATTATAGCAGGCAGCAGGAAATGCTCTTGTTTGCATCCTGTCTTTTTTTGTTTTCCTGAAGAAAAAGGAATTGTTCTGTAAAGTGTTGAATGTTTATGTAAGCGCTTTAAAAGCGGCGGCATTCAGACAACATTGGTCCATACTCCTTCTGACAGAAGTTGACCAGACTAGTTTATCTCCCGCAGCAATGCAAACTGAGCGGCTCTATATGGCACTATAGCGGCATAAGCTCTGTATTATACACGGATCATATTTCCACTGAGTTTTGGCTAATCTCCTGATGTTTCGCATAATGACGGGGTAGGAGGAACTGAAAAAATCATGAGTTAAAGGAGGAGGACGTATGAGTATAGGCAGACTTGAGGAAGATCAAGGCTATTATTCGGAAAAAGATTTTGAGACAACGCTGCTCACTCCCGGATACCGGATTGATTTGCGGAATGCGGGAAATGAACATCTCGACCAGTTTTTTAATGCAGATATGGTTACTGACTGGTCACAGTTATCATGGAAGGAAGCAGGCAAGCCCTATGAAGTAAAGTCTGTCGCGAAATCCAGGCAGAATTGGGAAAAAGAACATGGAGAAATGTCTGTTAAAACCTCCTGGGAGTTTTTTAACCGTTCCTTTCATGAATGGTTTATTAAGGATGTCCCAAAAGAGCTTGACAGGTCAAAAAAAGAGCTGAAAAAATACTTATCACGTTTTCGGATACGTGATGTAAAAGCGGCCCTTGGAGAGACCATCCAATTATCGCTTTGGAATTATGCCCACCGGGTGGAGGATGGAATCTGGGATCCGCGGGGGAAACGGGCCCTTTTTGAAGGGCTTGATGTGAGGAAGCCGAGGATACTCTTTTTGGGTGCGGCGGAAGGATATGAAGCCATGCAGCTTTATGCCATGTATCCGGAAGGAGAAGTTGTGATGGTTGATTATGATGACTTCTGCCGGACAGACCGCTTTGGGCATTTTCCAGATAGTTATCCCTTCCTCGGAACAAATCCAGTATCGGGGCATCCTAAAGTCTGGCATAAAAGTGAGATGAATATTCACTATGAGGTGAACGACATCAGAAACCTTCCGTTTGGCCATGAATTTGACATTGTTTTAAGTGTCGGTTTACTGGAGCATTTTCCTGATGAGCATAAACATGAAGTGATGGAATGGCACAGGAAATTTCTGAAACCCGGGGGATATGTCATCATGACTACTCCGAGGCTACAGTTCAAATCCAGACTTTTCTATACGATCATGGCAGATGTCATGAACCATACCTACAGAGAACTGATGGATGTGCGGCAGATGGGATTATACGTATATGAATCAGGCTTTGACATCCTTCGCCATGGCTATATTAAGGTTCATAACGGAATCGTTGCAAAGCCCAGGTAATGAAAAAGGCCGAAGCGCTGATTTTTGCGCTTCGGCCTTCATTTTGCTTATTTTTCATTTTCCCATTTCAGCCAATCGTGGGCTTCCAGAATTTCAAGAAACTTTACAAGCCTTGGCAAGGAAGGGTCTGCTTCTTCTCCGAAATGCAGCAGCATGTCATTTGAAATTTGCTCGACATTTTTGTGATGCTGCATTTGGCCGATTGCAAAAGCCCCGAATTTATCCAGCTTAATCCGGCGGAAGCCTGGCTGCTTAAGGAATTTAATCGAAAAACGTTCGATGAGGTTCGTCCTGCTGATTACAAGAAATGAATCAGCAGCGTCACTTTCAAGTCTGACACGGTCTTCTAAAAGAGGAACCATAGTAAGCAGGTTCTTCTTTTTTGAATGGCGTTTATTAGACATTCTGGTTTTTCCCTTTATTTGAAACAAACCAGAGCAGTCCTGCAAGGATTAAGAATAAAATGAATGGAAGCAGGTTGCTCGCTGATTTTGCAGCATCAGGTATTGATACGCCTGCCGCAATTAAAATGGCAATGACAACACCAATCAGGGATTCCCCTGCAATTAAACCAGATGCGAATAATGTACCGCGATCTACACGAAGCTTTCGTTCTTCCTTCGTTTTTGCAGAGCGTTCCACAAAGTAGCGAACAAATCCGCCAAACATGATTGGCGCGCTTGTATGGACAGGAAGATAAATTCCCACAGCAACAACCAAAGAGTTCAGACCGAAGAATTCAAGTGTAATGGCAATGGCTGCACCGATAAAGATCAGTGTCCAAGGAAGGTCGCTGCCCAATACACCTTCAGCCAGGATTTTCATCAGGGCCGCTTTAGGAGCAGGCAGAGCTGGAGAGCCCATTACATACGCCTTGTTCATTAAAATCAGGATAAATCCAATGACAGAAGCGGAAGCAACTACGCCAATCATCATGGCAACCTGCTGTTTCCATGGAGTACCGCCGACAATATATCCCGTTTTTAAATCCTGTGAAACGTCTCCTGCAACTGCCAGGGCTGTACAAACAATTGCAGCAACTGTCAAAGCTGCCACCATACCGTTCATGCCCGTAAACCCAGTCGCTTTATAAATCAGTGTAACGATCAATAAAGTGGCAATCGTCATACCGGAAACAGGGGATGATGAGCTGCCGACAACTCCGACAATACGTGATGCCACGGTAACAAATAAAAATCCGAAGACGGCAATGGCGATAGCGCCGATAATGCCGACATCAGTAAATGGCGTGAAAGCAATAATCAAAATGATAAGAAGGATGCCGATCCAGACGTATTTTGCCGGCATATCCTTTTCAGTGCGCAGTGAACCTGCCTTTAATTGGCCTCTATTGGCCTGTACACCCTTAATAGTGGCTATAGCGGAACCAACCAGAGTAGGAATCGTTTTAACGAGCGTGATCAATCCGCCTGTAGCAACGGCACCTGCACCGATATACCGGATATAGCTGTCCCAGATTCCCCATGCATCAAGCTTGGAAATAGGAACATCTGCAGGGAAAATGGCATGAGCACTGCCGCTCCCGAAAAAGCTGATGGCTGGAATCAGGACAACCCAAGCCAATAAGCCGCCGCCAAGCATTTCCCCTGCTACACGCGGTCCGATGATATATCCGACACCCAATAGCGAAGGAAAAGCATCAAGGCCGACTACAGCATTTTTAAAGTGTGAGATTCCTGTTTCTACCTCAGTTTTGAAGAGTTTAAAACCATCTCCAAGTGCTTTTACAACACCGCCAATGGCTAAGCCGATACCAATCAGCTTGGCACTTGTGCCGCCTTCCTCACCCGACTTAAGCACTTCAGCACAAGCTGTGCCTTCAGGATATGGAAGTGTTTCATGTTCTCTTACAATCAAAAGCTGGCGAAGGGGAACCATCATGAAGACTCCCAGAAATCCGCCTGTTAATACGATAAACATGATCAGTCCCTGACTGACCGGAACCTTCCAGAGAAACAAGGCAGGAAGTGTGAAGACTGCACCCGCTCCAATCGCTTCACCGGCTGTTGTCATGGTTTGGACAATATTGTTTTCCAGGATTGAATTTCTGCGGAAAACTCCCCGAAGAATGGCCATGGAAATAACGGCAGCCGGAATGGAGGCTGAAACAGTTAAACCGATGAGCAATCCTAAATAGGCATTTGCTGCCCCGAAAATGACCGCAAGAATGATCCCGAGAATAATTGCAGTTACAGTTAGTTCAGGAAGAGACCTGGATGCGGAAACATAAGGGACGAAATTACTTTCTTTCGAATTATTAGACAATTTTTCCACCGCCCGTTTGAACTTTTAAAAACATAAAAAACATTATAGCACTCTAATTTTAAGGTATGCAATGAAAACTTTATATTTGCTATTTTCTGATAGTTGGCCACGCTTACTTTACTGCATTAAAGGGATTTAGCAGAGATCCAAGCCTGAAACTGTTCATTCCGTTATTACTATTCTGTCACAACTTAAAGCATTATATTTAACCTGGAAAGTTATTATTGTCATCAAGTGCAGGGAAATAGAAAGCCTGTTTTCCTAAATTATTCCATCTGATGAAGGGTTAATTTTACTGGACTTTAATGAGCCCATTGCATAATTTTGGTGTGAGGATGTTTAAAGAGTTTTAAAGCAGGGTAAATAGCAGTAGCTTTATCCATACATAATGCGCTTTAATTTATTCTCAATAATTGAAAAATTCAATATTATTGGATCCAGGGGGGAAAGACTTTTGAAGAAAATAGGAGTATTAGGTTTATTTTTTGCGTTAATTATTGCACTGTCAGCTTGCGGAACTTCTGATGACGGAGGAAATGGGAAGAACAAGACATACCGTGTGGGTATAGATACGACATATCCTCCATTTGAATATGAAGAAGGCGGAAAGTATAAAGGGATAGATATTGATGTAATGAATGCAATTGCCAAAAGCCAGGGCTTTAAAGTGAAGTACAGCGCCATGGACTTCCTTGGAATCATTCCTGCTATGCAGGCGGGAGATTTGGATATGGCCATTGCAGGCATGAGCATCACAGATGAACGGAAAAAGGTAGTTGACTTTTCAGATCCGTATTTCAATGCGGGCCTTAGCCTGGTTGTAAAGAAAGGCACTAAGGATATTAAGACGATCAATGATTTAAAGGGCAAGCAAGTGGCTGTTAAAAAAGGGACAACCGGTGCGGCATTTGCTGCAGAAAAGGCAGATAAGATCGGGTTTAAGGTTGTTCAATTCAATGACAGCCCCTCCATGTTCCAGGAAGTGTCAAATGGAAGTTCAGATGTCCTGATCGAAGACTATCCGGTTATTGCCTACGCTATTTCCAAAAAAGATCTTGGGCTTGAAATCGTCGGGGACAGACTGAATGGAGATAAATACGGCATTGCTGTTTTAAAAGGGGAGAACGGGGACCTTTTGAAAAAAGTCAACAAGGGACTGGCTGAATTGAAGAAAAATGGAAAATACGATGAAATCATCAAAAAATATCTTGGTGATCAAAAATAGAGAAGAGATTGTTAAGGCGTGCATACCGCGCGTCTTCTTTTTGGGGGGAGCGGAATTATGGATGTAATCAGTGAAGCCTTTCCTTATTTAATGAAAGGGCTGCAGACGACACTTTATATTTTTGTTATTGCTGTTATTCTTGGTTTTATCATTGGTCTGATTGTTGCATTAATGAGGCTTGCGCCTCTTAAGCTGTTAAATGGGATCGCCCTGGTCTTCATCAACGCTATCCGGGGGACGCCATTCATCGTGCAATTATTTTTTATCTATCAGGGTTTAAACACTCTTTCGTTCATTCATTTAGATAGAACAACAGCCGGAATTGTGACGGTAGCCATTAATGCTGGTGCATACTTTGCGGAAATTATCCGTGCGGGCATCCAGTCAATAGATAAAGGCCAGACAGAGGCGGCAAGGTCGCTTGGTTTAACAAGCAGACAGGCGATGACTTCCATCGTTCTCCCTCAGGCATTCCGCCGGATGCTGCCAACGATCACGAATCAGGCAATTATCAGCTTGAAGGATACCTCGCTGCTTTCTATAATCGGCATTGCTGATTTAACACAGAGAGGCCAGATTCAGCAGGCGGCAACATTCGAAGCCTTTAAAATCTGGCTGGCAGTCGGAGTCATCTATTTCATCATCATCTATCTCTTAACAATGCTTGCTAATTTCCTAGAGAGGAGATTTATAGTCAGATGAGCATGATTTCAGTGAAAAATTTAAAAAAGTCATTCGGTGAGCTTGAGGTACTGAAAGACATCAATACCGTAATTAACGAACGCGAAGTGGTGTGTGTCATCGGGCCATCCGGCTCAGGGAAAAGTACATTCCTCCGCTGCCTGAATAGGCTTGAAGATATTACAGGGGGACATGTAATCGTGAATGGTCATGACATCACTGACCCAAAAATTAATATTAACGAAATTCGCCAGGAAGTCGGGATGGTCTTTCAGCAGTTCAATCTTTTTCCGCATAAAACAGTCCTGGAAAATATAATGCTCGCGCCCATGAAAGTGCGGTCGGCGGAAAAAGGAGCTGCGAAAAATAAAGCATTGGAACTGTTAAAGAAAGTAGGATTATCGGACAAAGCCGATAATTATCCTGCTCAATTATCAGGCGGACAGCAGCAGCGGGTAGCCATCGCAAGGGCACTAGCTATGAATCCTAAAATCATGCTGTTTGATGAGCCTACCTCAGCCTTGGATCCGGAAATGGTGGGGGACGTGCTGGATGTCATGAAACAGCTTGCACAAGAAGGAATGACGATGGTGGTTGTTACACACGAAATGGGATTCGCACGTGAAGTGGGTGACCGTGTTTTATTTATGGACGGCGGATACATCGTGGAGGAAAATAAACCGGAAGCTTTATTCGGAAATCCCCAGCATGAAAGAACAAAGTTATTTTTAAGCAAGGTATTGTAAGAGCAAATGCAGAGATGGATCAGGTGAACGTTGACCTGGTCTTTTTTTTTGTTTATGCCTTATCCTTTGCGGAACCTCTCCTTCTATTATGATGCGTCTCATGCTGGTCGAAGGCCCCCAGGATGGGGGTCACAAAGACGTTACCGCAGGACGCGGTGTTTTTAATCTTTGATCCTCTGACAAAGGCGCTTGCGCTTTTTATTAGTCCAGCTCCA
This sequence comes from Bacillus sp. MUM 13, assembly GCF_001866725.1. Classification (NCBI taxonomy): domain Bacteria; kingdom Bacillati; phylum Bacillota; class Bacilli; order Caryophanales; family Bacillaceae; genus Bacillus; species Bacillus sp. MUM 13. The sequence goes on along the minus strand of NZ_MLYQ01000023.1, from coordinate 16,775 downwards.
GCGCCTAGTTCGCTGTGCAAAAGATATTTTGACCTCAGAAGGCAAAGAACGCCTTCAAAGGCCAAAATCCTATTTGCTTCGCGAACTGATCAAGGCGCTTGCGCTTTTTATTAATCCAGCTCCAGCGCCTAGCCTCTCGAGGTCATAACCACATCAGAATTGAAGGCAAAGAAACGCCTTCTATTCTGATGCGTCTTATGCTGGTCAAGGCTATCAAGGCGCTTGCGCTTTTTATTAAGGAAAAGTTAAGGCTTGGATTTCATAATGGGTTTATCACGGGAATGCAGAATGATTGAAGGAGGAGTTTTTGTGAAGAAGTGGATCGTAATTGGCGTGGTTTTAGTTTTGGTTTTGGGGGGAGGTTACTGGTTTTTTAATAGAAGCGGCACTCAGCCTGCCGTTGCACAGACTATGACGGCTGCAGCCCAAAAAGGCAAGCTCGAAGTGAAGGTCAATGGATCGGGTTCTGTGTCAGCGGTTCATAGTGAAGACCTGACATCCTCTGTATCGAGTGAAATTGATGAGGTCCTTGTGGATGTGAATGATAAGGTGAAAAAAGGGGATGAGCTGGTTACTTTTACGGATGGAAGTGACCCGATTACAGCCCCTTTTGATGGAACGATAACAGCAATGGCTGCCAAGAGCGGAGAGCGGCCGGCTAACAGTGCAGTCCTGGGACACATAACGAATTACAATAATCTTCAGATGGTTTCTATCGATGAACTGGATATTCCAGCAATTAAAAAGGGACAAAAAGCTGAAATCACGGCGAGTGCCTTTGAAAATAAGACATTTCAAGGCACGGTGACAGATGTGGCTAAAGAGGGAACCGTTGAAGGCGGAGTATCAAGCTTCAATGTTACCGTACACATTACAAGGCCTGAAGGTTTGAAAATCGGGATGTCGACAGAAGCCAACATATTAACAAACAGCAAAAATAACGCCCTGTACATCCCTATTGAAGCTGTCCGGACTAACAATGAGGAGAAATATGTCCTGATTGGATCTTCTTCAAAAGAAAATGGCCGTTTAGCTGTGAGACAAGATGTGAAAATTGGCATTCACAATGATCAATATGTGGAGATAACTTCAGGCCTTGAAGAAGGCCAGGCTGTAGAGCTTCCAGCCATTAAAACCGGCAGCAGCCAGAATCAGCCTAATAGGATGGGCCAAGGCGGAATGGGAATGGGCGGAGCAGGCTTCCAGGGAGGCGGCATGAGATCCATTCAGGGAGGAAATTTTGGCGGTTCAGGAAAGGGAGGCAACTAAATGTCCAAACCCATTATAGAAATCAATAATATTTCGAAGTCTTATACATTAGGAGAAGTAAGAGTAAATGCTCTCCAACATGTATCACTTCAAATACATAAAGGAGATTTTATATCAATTATTGGTCCATCTGGATCAGGAAAATCAACCTTTATGAACATGATAGGCTGTTTGGATACACCAGATTCCGGCCAATACCTTCTTGACGGCAAAGAAGTGAGCAGGATGAAGGAGGATGAGCTCGCGGCAATCCGGAATGTGAAAATTGGCTTTATTTTTCAGAATTTCAATTTGCTTTCGAAAATGACGGCTTTGGAAAACGCAGAACTTCCTCTTGTGTATCGTGGAATGAGCGGAAAAACCCGGAAGGAAGCGGCAGCGGCGAGCCTGAAAATGGTTGGGCTAGGAGACAGGGCCAGCCACTTGCCTTCCCAGCTTTCCGGAGGGCAGCAGCAGCGTGTTGCAATTGCCCGTGCGCTTGCCGGAAACCCGCCGGTATTGCTGGCGGATGAGCCGACAGGTGCCCTTGACAGCAAAACAAGCTTTGAACTCCTGAATATGCTGAAGGAGCTGAATGCCAAAGGCCAAACCATTATCCTGATTACCCATGACCTTCAAGTAGCGAAGCAGGCCAAAAGAGTGGTGCGCATCCAGGACGGCAGATTGTCAGAAGATGGAGGTGATTGGATTGAGCCTTCAGGAATCTATGAAGATGGCTATACGCAGTATCAGGAGCAATAAAGTAAGGGCATTTTTGACGATGCTTGGCATTATTATCGGTGTGGCTTCAGTAATTGTTCTTGTTTCATTAGGGAAGGGGTCCTCTCAAACTGTCAAAAATCAAATCAGTAATCTTGGCACAAACCTAGTGACTGTTAATATTACCGATACAGATTCGGTTGATTTAAAGGAAAAAGATACGGAGAAGTTCGGCACCTTATCTGCTGTCAAAAATATCTCGCCTTCAGTATCCGGCCGGGTGACAGTACAAAATGGCACAGTTTCCGCCCAGACAGCACTGACTGGTACGAATGCAGATTATCTTTCGGTAAGAGATTTAAAACTGGATCAAGGGCGTTTTCTATCTGATTTAGATGTAGAATTCAGGCAGAAAACTGCTGTCCTCGGTTCGGATACAGCTCAAACCTTATTCACCAGAAGCAATCCTGTCGGACAAAGCATAAACGTTGATGGAACATCCTTTAAAGTGGTTGGGGTACTGGCTTCTAAAGGCAGTTCCATGGGTCAGAGCGGCGATGATGTCATCATCACGCCGATTTCTACAGCACAGCGCCTGACAAAAACAACAAGCATCCAAACGATGTATATCAAAGCCAAAAGTGAAAGGGTGCTATCTGCAGCTATGCTTGAAGTTCAGGGGACAATGAGCAGGCTATTTCCTAAAAAGAGTGATGATTATTCTGTGGTCAACCAAACGGATCTTATGAAAACAATGAGTTCAGTTTCTGATACGATGACATTGCTTCTGGGAGGAATCGCCAGCATTTCCTTGATTGTAGGAGGCATCGGGATCATGAACATCATGCTTGTTTCCGTTTCGGAGCGAACGAAGGAGATCGGCATCAGAAAGGCGATAGGTGCAAATCGAAGGACAATCCTGATTCAGTTTTTAATCGAGGCAATTGTCTTAAGCTCACTGGGAGGAATTATTGGAGCCGGAGCAGGATTAGGTATAGCAAAACTCGTATCCCTATCAACAGGAATGGCAATTTCATATTCTATGTCCGTTACAATCATAAGTTTCTTATTTTCATTGATAATCGGTGTTGTTTTTGGTGTCTTCCCGGCAAGCAAGGCTTCCAGACTTCACCCGATCCAGGCACTGAGGTACGAATAACTAAAGCAAAGCGGCTGCTGAATTGCAGGCGCTTTGTTTTGCAGAAGCAAGATTCAGGTATAGTAGAAGAAAATATCCGCGGACGAGTGTTTCACTTTATAATAGGCTTTGATAAATCCTTAATTTCCTTTCCGCAATCGCAGTTCCAAAGAGCGGAAGTTATGGGACCGTTTGATAAATAAGGGGGATAGAGATGAAAATATTAGTAGTCGAAGATAATATCTCCTTGCTTCAGTCCATCAAGGAGATACTATCGGATGAATTTGAAGTAGATACAGCAGATAATGGCGAAGACGGACTGTTTTTGGCACAGCAGAATATCTATGACAGCATTGTCCTGGATGTGATGCTGCCGGGTATGGATGGTTTTGAAATTGTCCGGAAGCTGCGCAAAGAGAAAAATGATACAGGGGTGCTGTTCCTGACGGCAAAGGATTCTTTAGAGGATCGTGTCAAGGGGCTTGATATAGGCGGTGATGATTATTTAGTAAAACCATTCCAGGCACCTGAATTAAAAGCCAGGATCCGAGCTCTGCTAAGAAGAAGCGGGATTTTGTCCATTGATTCCGGAGTGAATTACAGGGGAATACAGATGACGGGAAAGGAGCATGAAATGCTTGTGGATGGACAGCCTGTCAAATTGACCATTAAACAATATGAACTATTTGAATATATGATTCAAAATGCAGGCAAAATCCTTACCCGTGAACAGATTTTTGACCGGATTTGGGGATTCGATTCAGATACGACCATTGCTATCGTCGAAGTATTTATTCACCATTTAAGAAAGAAATTAGAGCCGTTTCAATATCATAAGGATATTCAAACGGTCAGAGGAATCGGTTATATGCTAAAACAGATCTGAGGCGAATATGATGTTCCAAAAAACCAGATTAAGACTGACTATTTTAAATTCCATTGTCTTTATCATTTTAATCGGTGCGCTTGGAAGGGCCATTTATTACTATACAGAAACGCAGATTTACAGGGAAGTGAACCGCTCTTTAGATAAAATGCAAAGCAGTCCTCCATTCAGGGGAGAAAGGCCGCATGGGGAAGTCCAATTGGGAAGAGGGCCGAGCGTAATAATCTGGGGTCCGGATAAAAAAATTCTCGATACAGGACTTGGGGAGGAAAATGACCCGTTCAGAGAAAATGAAAAAACATTATATCCTAAGGTTTTAAGGAAAATACAAACAATCAAGGTGAAGGATTCTACATTCCGCTCTCTTGCAAACCAGGTGGATACCGAATACGGGAAAGTAACCGTGCAATTTATCCGCAATGTTGATGCTGAAGCAGCCCTTCTGCACCGGCTGCTGCTCATTATGGTGATTGGCGGGGGATTAGGCGGAGTTCTTGCGATTGCTGCAGGATATTTCCTTGCAGGCCGCGCTTTAATTCCCATTAAGAGAGCCTGGGATAACCAGCAGCAATTTGTTTCAGATGCATCACATGAGCTTCGCACGCCTCTGTCTGTCATTCAGTCCCGGACAGATTTACTATTTCAGTCTCCGAACAGTACCATAGAAGAAAAAGCAGTCGATATTTCCATGATATCTAAGGAAACAAGGCGGCTGAATAAATTAGTGAAAAGCCTGCTTACCTTGGCACGTTCAGACTCAAACCAGCTCCAGGTGATTAAAATGCGTTTCTTCTTAAATGACCTGCTCACGGAAATTGTTAATCAATATTCAGATATTGCTGCTTTTCAAGGCAAAACAATCACTCATGACTCTAAAGAACCGCTGACCTTTTTGGGTGATAAAGAACGGATCCATCAGCTTCTAGTAATTCTTGTGGACAATGCCATGAAATATACAGAAGAAGGCAAGGAAATCCGTTTATCCTGCCATAAAAATTCACATTCAATCTTCCTATCCGTAGAAGATGACGGAATTGGAATACCTGAAGAAGATATTCCGAATATTTTCAACCGCTTTTATCAGGTGGATAAATCGAGGACTGCCCGTGAAGAATCAGGGTTAGGGCTTGGCCTGTCAATTGCCAAGTGGATAATTGATGCACATCAAGGGACGATTAAAGTGAAAAGCGAATTACGTAAAGGAACAAAGATAGAAGTGATTTTTCCAAAAAACCAAAAAAGCCAATGATAAAAAAAGCCGCTGAAGCAGCTTTTTTTATTTTCAAGCTCTGGATGTTGCTTTTTCTCTGCTGGCCGGCAATCTCGGAATTTCTCTTCTTTTCACCATAACATTTACATATAGGGCATCGATCAAGCTCAACTGTATGATCAGGGATGCCAGGTCTTCTGGTCTGTATTCGGTTTCCTCCGAACTTGTGCAGAGTGAAACATGCGCCCTCCGAGCCAGAGGGGAGTTGGGAAAGCCAGTAATGGCAATTGTCTTTGCCCCTTTTTCAAGCGCCGCATCCAGTATCTTCAGGCTCTCCTTATCAGAACCGGAATGAGAAATTACAACAGCCGTATCCTGGCTGTCCAGATGGGAAGCAAACATTGACTGAGAATGTGAATCCATAAAAGAGTACGCATGGAATCCAGCAGAGATAAACTTCTGGAATGCATCCATTGCTATAGCAGATGAACCGGCAGCTCCATAAAAAGAAACTCGTTTTGCAAAAAGTATACATTCAGCTGCTTTTTCTACGGAAGCGCATTCATTTATTTGCAGCGTATTTGCCAAAGAACGTATATTGGATTTGAAAATCTTTTCGGTAATGTTTTCCCCATCATTAATTAATTCACTGGCTGGCTGAACGGCTGTCATAGATTCAGAAGCAAGAGCAATCTTCATGGCCTGATATCCCTTGTAGCCGATCCGCTTGCAAAAACGAAATACGGTTGCTTCTGCAACTTTTAGGTCTTCGGCCACTTCATTTATGGAGCAATGAATAATTTTACCGGAGTTTTCAAGAATATAATCAGCTATTATTTTTTCTTTATCGCTGAATCTCGGATAATAGGAACGTATTTTACTCAAACAATTTGTATTCATGTGAAATTTCCCTTCTGCGTTATTGAGTGATGATTTCCCTATCTTTCGGTAAAAAGGTTTTCTGCTATAAAAAATGTAAGCGTTATTAAAAAAATTATAGCACAAATATCGCCGGAAATATTTTTCGGCAGCTGTACAAGTATGAAAAAATTTTTTTCATATGATAAAATGTTAGGGAGATATATATGTGCGCCTAAGGGATTCTTAAGATTATAAGGGGATTGCTGCTTCTTTCGGGATTTTTTTGAAGCGCTGTGATTTTCTGCATGCAATAACGGGAGAGACTTAAATTTAAGCGCATTCTTTTTTTCAGTGTGACGGATGAAGCGGAATTATGCAATGAACAGCACATGATGCTTTGCATTCAATTTATTCTCATATAATAGAACCTTAGTTTATTCTTGGGAGATATATACTTTTAAGATTGGGTCAGGAAGGCAGCTAATGTCTTCTTTTATTTGGACATGCATGATGAGTTAAAAAAGTTAGATGCAAGGAGGCAGCATAATGAGCGAAAAATATCTAATCGGTGTAGACATAGGGACAACAAGTACAAAATCTGTTGTATTTGCAAAAAACGGAAGAATCATTTCCAGCCATAGCCAAGAGTATCCGTTGTATTCCCCTACTCCAGAGACGGCTGAACAAGATCCGGAAGAAATTTTTCAGGCCGTAATTTCCACAGTAAAAGAAGCCGTAAAGAAAAGTAATGTGCATCCAGAGGATATTTTGTGTGTATCTTTCAGTGCGGCCATGCACAGTCTTATTGCTGTGAACAAAGATGGAAAGCCGCTGACTAGGTGCATTACCTGGGCGGATAACAGGAGTGCAGAATGGTCAGAAAAGATTCTGAGTGAAATGGGCGGACACGAAATTTATCTTAGAACTGGCACGCCAATACACCCAATGTCACCGCTTTCGAAACTAGTCTGGCTGCAGAATGAACAAAGCAGCCTATTTTCAATGACATATAAATTTATTTCTATCAAAGAATATGTCTTCTTTAAGCTGTTTGGACAGTATGTTGTAGACCATTCTATAGCTTCTGCAACAGGTTTGCTGAACCTGAAAGCCATGCAATGGGATGAAGGTGCACTAAATGTGGCGGGCATTACCGGTGATCAGCTGTCACAGCTTGTGCCGACTACTTACAGCTTGACAGGTCTTGATGCTGGCTATTCAGCTGAAATGAATTTGCCGCAGAGTGTTCCATTTGTCGTTGGCGCCAATGACGGCGTTCTGTCAAACCTTGGAGTGAACGCAATTAAACCGGGTGTAGTGGCAGTTACAATCGGTACAAGCGGTGCAATCCGCACAGTGGTTGACCGCCCGATAACGGATCCCAAAGGCAGGATTTTCTGTTATGCATTAACGGAAAACCATTGGGTCATCGGAGGGCCCGTAAACAATGGAGGCATGATTTTCCGCTGGGTAAAAGAACAAATCGGTTCAGCAGAGGTTGAAACGGCTAAGCGCCTTGGAATGGATGCATATGAAGTACTGACATCCATTGCGGCCAAAGTAAGTCCAGGGTCTGAAGGATTGCTGTTCCATCCATACCTTGCTGGAGAAAGAGCGCCATTATGGGATGCTAATGCACGAGGCTCATTCTTCGGTCTTGGGCTCCACCATAAAAAAGAACACCTTATCCGGGCTGTATTGGAAGGTGTAATCTTCAACCTGTATTCCGTACTGCTTGCACTGAAAGAATTAATCGGTGAACCAGTGAAAATCCAGGCTACAGGCGGTTTTGCTAAATCGGAGCTATGGAGGCAGATGATGGCTGATATTTTCAACCATGAAGTATTTGTCCCGGAAAGCGTTGAAAGCTCTTGCCTTGGTGCAGTTATTCTTGGCTTATATTCTTTAGGAGAGATTGACTCGCTTGATGCTGTAGCCGATATGGTGGGAGCAGACCATTATCATAAGCCAGTTCCTGAAAATGTGGTAATTTATGAAGAGCTTGTTCCGATTTTCATTAGAATGTCCCGTTTATTGAAGGAAGAATATAAAGCTATCTCAGATTTCCAGCGTAAAATGAGTTCGAATTCTTAAGTCCTGAAAATATACACTTAAAATCCCCAGTTGCCTTTCCGCCGTGAAAGGAACCTGGGGATTTTCTTTATATTAGGCTGTTTTCGTAAATTTTGCTGCTATCGAACAAGGTTGATTTCCGCTCCAGGATGCTCGCTTTCCGCGGGGCAGGCGGTGAGCCTCCTCTGCTGCGCCTGCGGGGTCTCACCTTCCCGCTAATCCCGCAGGAGTCTCGAACCTTTCGCTCCAATCATCCTGAATTAACAATGGGATTGCCTCCCGGAACGCATTAAAAAACAGCAATCTTTAATAAAAGAGCCATATATTATAATCAGACTGGAGGTCAAGGCGTTCCCGCATTTTTTAACAATTGGTCATGTGTACAGGTTCCATCAGGGTAGCCCCGCTCATCTGTACACCAGGACTGTGAAAGAAATGCTAAAAACACGGCCGTCCAATGTGATTCAAATTGAATGAGGATGCCCCCATCATGATAAATCCCATTGTCCCTGGCCCAGTCCTTTTCGTTTCCTGGTTTATCTTCATTTCCCTGGTTCATATGAACATTATGCATGCCATTTTCCGGGCGGAACCCGAACACTTTGTCGGTGGTATTTTCAGGGCCGAATCTGGATCCGAATATATATACGGGAGCCTTCTCTGCTTTTGCTTTTTGAATATAAGCTTCAAGCCTGTCATTCAAATCATCATCTGGTCCTGCCGCATCAAAAGGCAATGCTTTCATTAACGATGGGTCAAATAGTTTGCCGCGTACATAATCCAGACCGGGAATGCTGCTTCCCCTATCAATTTTTGTATATCCCGGCTTCAAGGCAAGAAGGGCACCCAAGGAAGTACCGTTAAAATTTTCATCTGCCATATACAGCACCTCGGACTGCTGTGAGCTTGACATCACATTCACTGCAATCCTGTAATGCATGCCTTCCTCGACAATCATATGGATCTGGTAATGGGGAGTATCGGCATTCCGTTCAGGACGGCCTTCTAAAACAATTCCCTTCAGTACACCATAATTCTGAACTGGCATAAACATCCTCCTGACATTTTTAAGAATGTAACATTGAGAGGGACTAAACATGGCTTTATATGCGCGCAGCTTTTTCCATAACTATCTGGCGTTTCCAAAATGCCCGCTCTTTATTTATACCACATTTTAAGAATGATTTATTGAATATTCCGATTAATTTGACCGGGTGAGAGGAAAGTTTATCCTCCTGGATCAGAATGGGAAAGTGATCAATGTTCTCTTTTTTCAAGTTCATTGTTGATTGGTGTGCATTTGAAAAAAAGAAGTAGCGCTTTCCATTATTTTTGGTAGAATAATGTTAATTCAATTAGGTGAGCGGGTGTGCTTTATGGATGATGAAAAAATCAAAAAAATTATCGAGGCGGCTAAGCTCTATTATTTGCATGATTATAATCAAAATGACATTGCCAAAAAGCTTGGGGTGTCCAGGCCTACAGTATCCCGCTTTTTGCAGCAGGCAAAAACCAAGGGGATCGTCCAAATCACCATTATGGATCCGGCAGAAAATTTTGCTGACCTGGCAAGAAAGCTTCAGCATAGATATCAGCTTAAAGATGCCATCATTGTTCCGGTCCCCTTCAATGATGAAGAACTGATAAAACGAAGGCTTGGTGAAAGAGCCGCGGCCTATTTGCATGAAGTTGTTGCGGACGGAGATATTGTCGGAGTTACATGGGGAACAACACTTTACCATATCGCTTCGGAATTAAAGCCCAAAGCAGTGAGAAATGTTAAGGTGGTACAGTTAAAGGGAGGCGTCAGCCACTCCGAAAAAAACACATATGCATCTGAAATATTATTCCTTTTTGGCAAGGCTTACAACTCAGTGCCTATCCAGCTTCATCTTCCTGCAATTGTCGACCATATGGCTGTCAAGCAAGCTATGGAGGCAGACCGCCATATACGCAGGGTGCTGGATACTGGCAAAAAGGCAAATATTGCTGTTTTCACGGTTGGTTCAGTTGAAGCAGAATCGCTATTATTTCAAATGGGCTATTTTACTGAGGATGAAAAAAGGCATCTCTATGAGCATGCGGCAGGTGATATCTGCTCCCGGTTTTACGATAAAAGCGGGAAAGTCTGCAATGAAGGAATCAATCAGCGGACATTAGGCATTGAACTGGATTGCCTGAAAGATAAGGAACAGTCGATTCTTGTAGCCGGGGGTTCTGCCCGGATTGCTGGAATCAAAGGCGCCTTAAACGGAGAGTACGCCAACATTTTAATAACTGACCAATATACTGCACAGGCTCTGCTTGGATAGCGGAGATGAAAAAACTGATCCTATAGCGGGATCAGTTTTTTTATGTGAAACAGGTTTATTTTTTGGCTCTTTTCTTAAAAATTGTTGTTTTTTAATAAGTTCTGTGAGGCGATCCCATTGTTAAGTCAGCGATTTGGAGCGCAAGGTGCGAGACTCATGCGGGCTCACCGCCCTCCCCACGGAAGCGAGCATCCTTTCGCTCCAATCAGCCACCATGTTCCATATCAGCAAAATTTACGAAAAAAGCCATTTTTTATATACCAGAAAAATAATTTTTACATTTGTTCAATTTCCTGTTTACATTTGTTCAAGTCCTGTTGTAGTATAAAAGTGTTAGAAGTACGTACCTCTTTGTAAGAGTTTGCAAGAGGGTCTCTTTTTTTGAACCCGATGAAAGCGTTTCCTGCAATAGATGTAAAAATAGTAGATTTTGGGATGAATGCGTTCCACTTTTGAAGAAACGGAGTGTTTTTTATGGATAAAAAAACATTAATACAAGAAGCGATAGAAGCAAGAAAGCAGGCATATACACCGTATTCGAAATTTCAGGTGGGAGCAGCCCTGCTGACTGCCGACGGCCGTGTTTATCAAGGGTGCAACATTGAAAATGCTTCATATGGCCTGACAAATTGTGCAGAGCGGACAGCTATTTTCAAAGCAGTATCAGAAGGTGCAAAAGGTATCCAGGCCATAGCGGTGGTTGGGGATACAGAAGGACCGGTTTCTCCATGCGGAGCCTGCAGACAGGTAATTGCAGAATTCTCTGATGAAAACACAAAAATTTACCTGACCAATCTTAAAGGCGATGTTACTGAAACAACGATTCAGCAATTGCTTCCAGGATATTTCGCTGCATCCGATTTGAATCAGTAATCAGTTATAATTCAGGAAGCTAGTACAAAGAATAAACAAGATATACGTAAGCATGCTTGTGGCATGCACATACAGAAATTTAAATCATCCTGCGGAGGTACATCATGAAATATCTTATTGCGATTGCCGGCCTGATTGTGGTCTTTGGACTTGCTTTCCTTGCAAGCAGCGACCGTAAAAAAGTGAAGATCAAGCCTATCATAACGATGGTCATCATCCAGATTGTTCTTGCTTTTCTCTTATTGAATACTAAATTTGGTTACATTATTATAAAAGCCTTTGCGAATGTTTTCTCCAAGCTCCTCGAATATGCAGGAGAAGGAATTTCCTTCGTGTTCGGCGGAATTGCCAATAAAGGGGAAGGGCCATTCTTCTTGAACGTGCTGCTTCCAATTGTTTTCATTTCTGTATTGATTGGAATCTTCCAGTACTTTAAGATCCTGCCTTTCATCATGAAATGGATCGGGTTCCTGCTGAGCAAAGTAAACGGAATGGGCAAGCTTGAATCTTACAATGCGGTAGCTTCTGCTATGGTAGGCCAATCAGAAGTTTTCATCACTGTTAAAAAACAGCTCGGCCAATTAACATCTCAACGTCTATACACGCTATGTGCTTCTGCCATGTCCACAGTATCTATGTCCATCGTTGGCGCATATATGACAATGATTGAACCTAAATATGTGGTAACGGCCATTGTAATCAACCTGTTCGGAGGATTTATTATTTCTTCAATTATCAATCCTTACACGATTGCAGATGAAGAGGATATTCTGATAGTTCAAGAAGAAGAAAAACAGTCTTTCTTTGAAATGCTGGGTGAATATATTCTTGACGGCTTTAAGGTTGCAATCATTGTTGCTGCCATGCTAATTGGTTTCGTAGCATTAATGGCGGGGATTAACAGTCTGTTTGATATGATTTTCGGAATCAGCTTCCAGCAGATCTTAGGGTACATCTTCTCTCCATTTGCCATCCTTATGGGAATACCTGCAGGAGAAGCAGTTAAAGCCGGCGGAATCATGGCTACAAAGATGGTAACCAATGAATTCGTGGCAATGCTTGACCTAAGCAAAACTGCTTCACAATTGAGCTCAAGAACAGTAGGAATCATTTCTGTCTTCCTTGTTTCTTTTGCCAACTTCTCTTCCATCGGAATCATTGCGGGAGCTGTAAAAGGGCTGAACGAAAAACAAGGTAATGTAGTAGCTCGTTTTGGATTAAAGCTTCTATATGGCGCTACACTTGTAAGTGTCTTATCATCAATCATTGTAAGTCTTATCATCAAATAATAAAACATGGCAATTCTCCTTCATAAAAGAAGGAGAACTGCCTTTTCTTTTTTTAGCAATATAATTATGGAATAATAAGGAGGAATTGTGAAAAGGCAGCTTTTCACAGTGACATATGGGTACAATAGGATTATTTTTATCAGGCGCCGTTTTATTTTTAAATGGACTAATGCTGCTTGGAAAAGCAGATGGAAAAAGCGTTGCATATTTCAACTTATTCGTAGGGGCGATACAAACGGTTTCTCCGTTTTACTTGGCGGTTGTTTCGGATCAAAGCAACTGGGAGCTATACAATAACGCCAGTATCTTCTTATTCGGGTTAACATATCTTTATGTTGGTGTTACTGCGATAAAGGACCTTAATGGCAGCGGACTTGGCTATTATTCGCTTTGGGTAAGCATTGCAGCCGTTGTATATGCTGCTGTTTCTATCATTCACTTTGGAGATTTATCAAGTGCATTGACATGGATCATGTGGGCATATCTCTGGTTCTTGTTTTACCTGTCTATGTCCCGCGGCAAAGATATTGATGAGTATATCGGAAAGGTCGCTATTGTGTTATCATGGGTCACACTGACAATACCCTCATTACTCAATCTGACAGGGGTAGCAGCGGAAACAGTGGCTCTAGTAAATTATGTGATCTCACTTGGTGCCATCGTATATTTCTGCTATCTGACCTTCAGCTGGCAGCGCAGAAAACAATATGCTTCTTAATGTTCAGGCAAACGGCAAGGAATGTTCATTTCCGCTCGTTTGCCTTTTTATATGGCGAGCTGTCTGGTTTAATTTCCAGAAACATACCCTTTATAATAATAGTGAAACTAAAGAGCTGCTCAGTATTGAAATAACGGGGCTTATGCCTGTTTGCGTAAATAAAGGGTGAAGAGGAGGTAAAGCATATGGTATCAGCTCGGCAAGAGTGCTCCGCTGAAAGGGCTATATTTGCAGGGGGCTGTTTTTGGTGCATGGTTGAGCCCTTTGATGAAAAAGAAGGGATTATCCGGGTCATATCAGGATATACAGGAGGTTTTGCGGAAAACCCGACATATAAACAGGTAACATCAGAAATGACTGGGCACCTGGAGGCGGTGGAAATTCTTTATGATCCCAATAAGATTACCTACAATGAACTTCTTGATGTGTATTGGAAGCAAATTGATCCTACAGATGAAACTGGCCAGTTTTCTGACCAAGGGCATTCCTATTCGACAGCTATCTTTTATAGTAATGAAACCCAAAAAAGGGAGGCTGAAGCCTCTAAAAGGCTGCTTCAGGAAAGCGGCAGGTTTAAAAAAGAGATTGTGACTAAAATTATACCGGCAGGAGTCTTTTATCATGCTGAAGAATACCACCAGGATTTTTACAAAAAGAATGCTTTTCGCTATGCCCTCTATCGCAGGGGGTCGGGGAGGGAATCTTTTTTAAAAGAGCATTGGCCCAGGGATCTTTCAGCTTTAAAAGAAAAACTTACAGAACTCCAGTTCCATGTCACGCAGGAAAACGGCACAGAACCACCCTTTGAGAACGAATATTGGGACAATGAAAGCGAAGGCATATATGTGGATATTGTTTCGGGAGAACCGCTGTTCAGCTCCCGGGACCAATATGACAGCGGGTGCGGTTGGCCCAGCTTCAAAAAACCCATTATGTATGCAAGTGTAAAAGAAACCGTGGACCTGAGCCACCGGATGACACGGACAGAGGTTAGGAGCAGGGAAGGTGACTCACACCTTGGTCATGTGTTCCCGGACGGACCAGGACCTGAAGGACAGCGATACTGTATCAATTCCAGCGCTTTAAGGTTTATACCAAGGGAAGAGATGGAACAACAAGGCTACGGGGATCTGCTGCTGCTGTTCCGGATCAAGTAAATAAGGACAGAAAAAAGCCTGAATCCCGGCAAGCTGGGGATTCAGGCTTTTTACTTGTCTTATGCTGCCGCAGGACGCGGCGTTCTTAGTCTTTGTTCCTCTGACCAGGCGCTTCCGCTTTTTATGAATCCAGCTGCAGCGCCTAGCCTCTCGAGGTCATAAGCCGCATCAGAATTGAAGGCAAAAGGCGCCTTCTATTCTGATGCGTCTTATGCTTGTCAAGGCTGATCAAGGCGCTTCCGCTTTATAGTTTAAATGAGCTTTTCAGTTCTACTATTTGGTTGAAGACGATATGGTCTTTTGTTGTGTTTTTCGGATCTGCGTTAAAGTATCCGTGCCTGAAGAACTGGAATTTGTCCTGAGGTTTTACTTCCTTCATGTTCGGTTCTACAAACCCGTTAAGGATAGTCAGGGAATTAGGATTTACTCGTTCAAGGAATGTTTTTTCCTCTTCTTCCTCTGTTTCATCATCTAAGATTAAAGGCTGATAAATCCGGAATTCAGCAGGAATGGCATGTTTAGCATCTACCCAGTGAAGAGTTCCTTTTACCTTCCGTCCAGTGAATCCTGTACCGCTCTTTGTTTCAGGATCATACGTGCAGCGGAGCTCAATAACATTGCCTTCATCGTCTTTGATTACTTCTTCGCACTTAATGAAATAAGCATGCTTCAGGCGGACTTCATTGCCCGGAAACAGGCGGAAGTATTTCTTTGGAGGATTCTCCATGAAATCATCGCGCTCTACATATATTTCCCGTGAAAATGGAATCTGGCGTGTGCCCATTTCAGGATTTTCCGGGTTGATTTCCGCATCAAGCATTTCAACTGCATCTTCAGGATAATTTGTGATCACTACTTTTAACGGATCAAGAATACCCATTGTACGAGGTGCTTTTAGCTTTAAGTCTTCCCTTACAAAGTGGTCCAGCACCTGTGAATCTACTGTTCCATATGCTTTGGAGACGCCGATTTCATGGCAGAACGCACGAATGGCCTCTGGTGTATATCCTCTGCGCCTAAGACCGGAAACTGTCGGCATACGCGGGTCATCCCAGCCGTCTACATACCCTTCTTCAACAAGCTGTTTCAGCTTGCGCTTGCTCATTACGGTGTTGGAAAGATTCAGCCGGCCAAATTCATATTGCTGAGGCTTGTTTTCCATTTCGCATTGTTCAATGATCCAGTTGTATAGCGGACGCTGGTCTTCAAACTCGAGCGTGCAAAGAGAATGGGTCACACCCTCAATAGCATCTTCAAGCGGATGTGCGAAGGCATACATTGGATAAATGCACCACTTATTGCCTGTGTTATGGTGCTCCGTGTGTGAAATTCGGTAAATAACCGGGTCGCGCAGGTTGATATTGGGGGAAGACATATCAATTTTCGCGCGCAGAACCTTTTCTCCATTGGCAAATACGCCATCGCGCATTTTTTCAAACAGTTCCAGGTTTTCATCTGCTGTGCGGTTTCTGTAGGGGCTGTCTTTTCCAGGCTCAGTCAGTGTTCCGCGAAACTCGCGGATTTCATCTGCACTCAAGTCATCCACATAAGCCAAGCCTTTTTTGATTAAAAGCACGGCTCTGTCATACATTTGGCCAAAATAATCAGAAGCAAAGAAGAGTCCATCCCAATCATAGCCAAGCCATTTTACATCTTCTTTGATGGAATTCACATATTCAATATCTTCTTTTAAAGGATTAGTATCATCGAAACGCAGGTTTGTTTTTCCGTTGAACTCATCCGCCACGCCAAAGTTCAGGATAATGGATTTAGCATGTCCAATATGTAAATATCCGTTTGGTTCAGGAGGAAAACGAGTGACAATTTTCTCATGTTTTCCAGTCTCTAAATCTTCTTGGATGATATTTCTGATAAAATTCGAAGAGTTATGTTCCAACTGTTTCGACCTCTTTCGTGTTTAAGGATATATATCATGATAATAGGATCTCAAAGCGCCGGGCATATGCATGCGCCTTTTAAATTTCGTAAAGGGAGCAAATCTATATCATATAATTTTACCTGTATATATACCATAAATACAGACTTTTTTCCATGTTCTGAGCTGAAAGTCCGTCCGCCTTGCCATTTTCTGTTTAAAAGCTTTTCTCTCAAAAAAAAAGAGGCTGTCCCAAAAGGTCCGGTAAATAGGAAATTTTGGGACAGCCTTCTAACTTTTACTTAAGCTCTTTTCTTAATGATTGTTGTTTTTTAATATGTTCCGTGAAGCGATTCCGTTGTTAAACCGGGGATTGGAGTGTAAGGTGCGAGACTCCTGTGGGATTAGCGGGAA
>NZ_MLYQ01000022.1:0-51742 GCF_001866725.1 Bacillus sp. MUM 13 | reverse complement strand
GAGCGTAAGTGCGAGACTCCTGCTTAGATTAGCGGGAAGGTGAGACCCCGCAGGCGAAGCAGAGGAGGCTCACCGCTTGCGTGGAAAGCGAGCAACCTGAAGCGGAAATCAACCCCTTGTTCCATAGCAGCAAAGTTTACGAAAACAGCCTATTTAAAGATGTCTGCTGCACGGCGTCTGAAAAGGAACCATCTGGAGAGGATATGAACTAAAAAGTGAATCAGAGACATCATAATTAATAAATATGCTGATTTTTAGAGAAATGTTTACCGCTTTCATTATGAATTATGCTATACTAATTGTGGAAATAACATAATGAGTATAACACTAATTCGGGAGGTTCCGAAACATGAAAGCAAGAGTAGCGATTAATGGATTTGGAAGAATCGGAAGAATGGTTTTCCGTAAAGCAATTCTAAATGATAACCTGGACATTGCGGCAATCAATGCCAGCTATCCTGCTGAAACCTTAGTGCATTTAATTAAATATGATACAAACCATGGCAGGTTTGACGGGGATGTCAGGGCGGAAGAAGACTCTATTATAGTGAATGGGCACCGTGTTCGGCTCATTAATAACCGCGACCCGAGACTGCTTCCATGGGGCGAAATGAATATAGATATTGTTATTGAAGCAACAGGAAAGTTCAATAGCAGGGATAAAGCTGCGAAGCATCTTGATGCCGGAGCTAAGAAAGTTGTATTAACAGCTCCCGGAAAAGAAGAAGATGTTACAATCGTGATGGGTGTCAATGAAGAAGCGCTTCAGGCTGATGAACACTATATCATCAGCAATGCCTCCTGTACCACGAATTGCCTGGCACCTGTCGCAAAGGTGCTTGAAGATAGTTTCGGAATTGAAAATGGCTTAATGACAACGATTCATTCTTATACAAATGATCAGCGGAACATAGATAATCCCCATAAAGATTTAAGGCGTGCAAGGGCTTGCGGGCAAAGCATCATTCCAACCACTACGGGTGCTGCAAAAGCACTTTCGCTAGTGCTTCCGCAGTTAAAGGGCAAGCTTCACGGAATGGCCTTAAGAGTACCGACCCCAAATGTCTCGCTTGTGGATCTTGTGGTCGATGTAAAAAGAGATGTTACTCTTGATGAGGTTAATGAAGCCTTTATTACTGCTTCAAAAGGGCCTTTAAAAGGAATCCTTGATTTCACGGATGAGCCGCTTGTATCAATAGACTTTAACACGAATCCTCATTCAGCCATCATTGATGGACTGTCAACAATGGTCATGGGGACAAGGAAGGTGAAGGTCTTAGCCTGGTATGATAATGAATGGGGTTATTCCTGCCGTGTTGTGGACCTTGTGAACCTGGTGGCAGATGAAATGCTTAGTATGAAAGAAATGAAGGTAGGATAAACAGAAGGAGCTCCCCTGAAGAGGGAAGCTTCTTTTTTTGGATCATTTCTTAAGTTAATGAGTCTGAGAGGAAAACCCATTGTTAAATCATGTTAATTGGAACGAGCATCCCGAAGCGGAAATCAGCCACCTTGTTTCACAGCTGCAACGTTTACGAAAACTCCCTTTATAAATGACGGACAGCAATAAAGAAACATTTTTAATATGGATTTTTATTTTGGAAAAGATATGCAGAGTGCGGGCTGCTCCCCGTTTCGTGTAAAATCAAGGGATTTTCAGATAGCTGGATATAAAAAAGATATGTTGCAAAGTAATAATAAACAAAGTATACTATGATTCGTGAACTTCTTAGGTTAGACCTTCATAATGGCTACTTAAAGGGTTAGGACCTCTTTGGACTAACTTTCCCCCGTGGTAGTTATTTGCTTGAAATTTACAAAAATATTTTTATCATGTTAAGGGGGAAACATAAACATGGAAACAATGGGCAGACATGTAATATCAGAACTTTGGGGCTGTGACTTCGAAAAATTAAACGATATGAATTATATTGAGCAGGTTTTTGTTGATGCAGCATTAAAATCTGGAGCAGAGGTCCGTGAAGTGGCCTTCCATAAATTTGCACCACAGGGAGTTAGCGGAGTAGTAATTATTTCTGAGTCTCATCTGACTATCCACAGCTTTCCTGAACACGGATATGCAAGCATAGATGTGTATACATGCGGAGATTTGAACCCGCACATTGCTGCAGACTACATTGCAGAGGCATTGAATGCACAAACACGCGAAAATATCGAACTTCCGCGTGGAATGGGCCCTGTACAAGTGAAAAATACTAAAGTTAATGCACTATAATTTAATGACGATTCAGGAGATGCCCGCGCGGCGTCTCTTTTTATTTGCAGGGAAATAGGGAATTTCAGGCATACTTGCCTTGCCATTACTGCTCTTTGTTCCTCGGAATATGATGCTTATGCTTTTTTTTACACAGTTCGACATGTATAATGATTACATCAAAACAATTTCAAGGATGATGTGTATGGCTTTGTTTCAGTCTATTTTTAAACGGTACAATCAGCAATGTGAAACGAACGATCATCATAAAGATGAATTGCTAAGGACGCATTATTATAAAGCGAATGCAGAAACAGCGCTTCGTGCAGCAGAAGAGATTTTTGCAAATAAACAGCAATTTGAAATTAAATCTGTTTCAAAGGAGCACGGTGAAGTTTTTGCTGTGACCCGAAAGGCCCCGCGCATATCCATTATTGCAACCGTCGTAACCGTAAAACCGTTTGAAACTGCAGTCGATTTTACAGTCTCCACGGAAAAGCGCTCCCTGACCGGGGTATATCCGCTACTGTCCAGGGTGGCTGCTGGTTCCTACGAACAACTTGACAAGAAGCTCCCGGCTGCAGCCGGAAAAAAAGCATAATTGCTGGCTTCCAGGAGCTCTGAAAGCTTCTGAACAGTTCTTTATTTCTTCTTGTACTGACAGGTTCTTTTTATAGTATAATGGTATGAAAATGGTTCGTTCTCCATGGATAGGGAGAACTGCATAAACGGAGCTGATAAATGATGAAATGCCCGTCCTGCCAATATAACGGCACACGAGTATTGGACTCCCGGCCTGTAGACGAAAGCCGCTCCATCCGCCGCCGAAGGGAATGCGAGGTGTGCGGGTACCGTTTCACAACATTCGAAAAGGTTGAGGAAATACCTCTAATCGTTGTGAAAAAAGGGGGAACCCGAGAGGAATTCAGCAGGGATAAGATTCTCCGCGGCCTGATAAGGGCATGCGAAAAGCGTCCTGTGCCTTTGAAGGAACTAGAGGAAATTACAAATTTCGTTGAAAAGGAACTGAGAAGCCAGGGGATATCGGAAGTCAAGAGCGACAGCATTGGCGAAATGGTCATGGACAAGCTGGCAGGGGTAGATGAAATTGCTTATGTCAGATTTGCATCCGTGTACAGGCAGTTTAAAGATATTAATGTATTTATAGATGAATTGAAGGATTTAATTAATAAAGAGAAAAAGAGCTGAGGCAACTACTTTGGCTCTTTTTTTCACTGAAAAGCCGTGAAATCATAAAAGATTGCGCAAACTACTGTTGACTGTGAACGCGGGCGGCCTGGCAGCTGCGGCTCCTGCACCCGCTATGATTCACTTTGGAAAGGTTTGAATATGGATGTCCAACCACTGGCAGGAATTGCTTCCCGTAGACCGATATTCGGTATCATCAGCAGGGCTGCTTCATGATTATGACCGCAAAGTATTGACACTATTGTATCAGCCGCTGATCGGGCCGGTATGCATCAGCCTTTATATGACTTTATGGAGTGAGCTTGAAGAAAACCGCCTTTGGTCAGAGTCTTCCCTGCATTATAATTTGATGAACACAATGAGCATGAATTTGAGAGAAATATATGATGCGAGAACCAAGCTAGAAGGTATCGGCCTTTTGACGGTTTATAAAAAGAAGGCAGATGAAAACAAGCAGTTTATTTATGAAGTGAATCCGCCGCTGAGTCCGGAACAGTTTTTCACGGACGGCATGCTGAACATTTATTTATATAAAAAAGTAGGAAAAGCCCAATTTATGCGCCTGAAGAAATTCTTCTGTGATGATCGTGTGCCTGTTGGGGAATATGAACAGGTAACCAAATCTTTTGCGGAAATCTTCGCTTCGGATCACCTTGATTCTTTGTATGTTACAGATGAGTCTTTAAAGGATTTAAGCGTAGACCAGTCCAAGAGATTAATGAATCGAAAAGAAGGCGTAGAGCTGCAGGGGTTTGAGCATACATTTGATTTTGATTTGCTGTTTGCTGGCATCAAAACCTCGCTCGTGCCGCGCAGGGCATTTAATTTGAAGGTCAGGGACACGATTGCCAAGCTCTCCTTTTTATATGGAATTGATCCCATACAGATGCAAAAGCTTGTTCTCGGCTCTCTTGATATAGACAATGAAATTGATCTGGAAGAACTGAGGAAATCAGCCCGCGACTGGTACCAGATGGAATATCATGCTGACATGCCGAGCCTTATTGAAAGGGTTCAGCCCCTAAAATATATTTCACATTCCGAAGAGCCTAAAACGAAGGAACAGCTTTATATCCGCCATTTAGAAACCGTATCGCCGCGCAGCCGTTTGATCCAGCTATCTGGCGGTGCTGAGCCGTCCAAATCTGATTTGCAGATTCTCGAGGATATTATGCTCAAGCAAAACCTGACACCGGGAGTAACGAATGTGCTTGTTGAATATGTGATGATCAAAACTGATATGAAGCTGACGAAGGCTTATGTGGAAAAAATTGCGAGCCATTGGGCAAGAAAGCGTGTTGTTACGGTTGCAGAGGCCATGGAGCTCGCCAAAAGCGAGCACAGGCAATATCAGGAATGGGCAGATAATAAGAAAACAGGAAATACCCGCTCGAAAAAAGCCATTAGGACGGAATCTGTTCCAGAGTGGCTGAATGAAGTGGAAGACAATGAAAGCTCTCCTGCAGCGGCTGCGAAGGTTACCGAAAATGAGAGCCTTGAAGAACGGAAGAGACAGTTTGAGGAAAAATTAAGAAAGCTAAAAACTGGAGGTGAAGCAGCCCGTGGAACGGATTGATAAATCGCTGAATAAGCTTGCTAATACCGGAGATTTTCAGAAAAGATATGAACGGACTAAAAATGAAATCCTGAATGATGAAAATGTCCGTTATTTTTTAAATGAAAACAGTTCCGCCATTTCGAAGGAAACTGTGGATAAAAACCTGATGAAGCTTTATGAATATAGCACACAAAGTAAAAATGGCTGTGAAAAATGTCCAAGCCTTGAAGGCTGCATAAATGTGATGGAAGGCTATCAGCCGCATTTGGTCCTTCAAGGCAATGGAATTGATCTTCATTACGAGCCATGTCCCCGGAAAATAGTTCATGATGAAAAAACCAAACGGGAAAAACTGATTCAGAGCCTGTATGTTCCGAGGGATATACTGTCTGCAGGCATAGAAGATTTTTATCTGAGCGATTCGTCTGCAGGCAGAATGGATGCAGGCGAAAAGGCAATGGCCTTTGTGATGGATTATGAGCCTGGGAAAAAGCAGAAGGGGTTATTCCTGTATGGGAAATTTGGTGTCGGGAAGACATATCTGCTTGGGGCCATTGCAAATGAGCTGGCCAAAAAACAAATTTCTTCCCTGATTGTATATGTGCCTGACTTTCTCAGAGAACTAAAAGGGTCCATTGGGGACAATACGATCAATGAAAAAATAGAAATGACCAAGCATGCTCCTATACTTATGCTTGATGATTTTGGTGCGGAAACGATGACAAGCTGGGGAAGAGATGAAGTCATCGGGCCCATTCTGCAGTTTAGAATGCTTGAAAATCTTCCTACCTTTTTCACGTCCAATTTCGACATGGACGGCTTGAAAAATCATTTAACCTTTTCACAGCGGGGGGAAAAAGAAGAAGTAAAGGCAGCACGGGTCATGGAGAGGATCCGCTATCTGGCTGAGCCTATCCATTTAAACGGGAAAAATAGAAGACTTTAAAATTTACATTAAACAGGCGGCTGCGGACAGCTGCCTGTTTTTATGTTTTAAGCTCTATTTTTAAAGATTTTTGTTTTTTAATTGTTCTGTGAAGCGAACCTGTTGTTAAACCGGGTTGATTGGAGTGTAAGGTGCGAGACTCCTGTGGGATTAGCGGGAAGGTGAGACCCCGCAAGCGCGCTTGTGAGGCTCACCGCCCGCCCCACGGAAAGCGAGCATCCTGGAGCGGAAATCAACCCCCTCTTTCAATAGAAGCAAAGTTTACGAAAACCGCCTTCTTTTAAGAATTTTTGCATAAAGTCTCATTTTTCCATATTCTGTTCCCCTCCTGCTTCTAAATAGAAGGCTTATCCCATATACATAAGCAGAAAGGCAGGCTTAGGGGGGAATAGATTTGGTGCATATCCATTTTCAAAACGAATCAGAAGCAATCATTTTAAAGAAATTGGTTTCTGTCCATCCGTACTGGGCAGAACTCCATTCACATATTCATTTCAGCACTGACCTCAAATTGATCGTTCAGATAAAAGAAAATAATGCCGAAAAGATACTGTCGATGTTAAGTGATGTCTTTTATTCCTATTTGCTGAAGGAAAAACTTTCATCTGTACTTGAAGAGATCGTGACCAAAAAATTCTTTTTTCAGGAAAGAGAAGAGGTGGAGGCGATTACTGATATTGCACATTCCATCATAGAAGGAGACAAGAAGAAAAATAAAGCGAGTCTTTTTGACAGGGAAAGGGCAATCCTTGAAGAAGGATTAAGGAGCATCCTGCTGGAAAAAGACACATTTTCTTTTGATTCATTTGCTACCTTTCGGCTCAAATCCTTTTACGGCACCCTGCTGCACTACGCAGGTCTCGCCATTGATGAATATAAGCTGGAACAGGATTATCAGAACTTCATTGCTTCGCTTCGTGATATGCTGAACGAACGGCAGCCGAAAACAGGCATCATACATTTGCTCCATGACAATGGCTTTCACTTTTATAATGATAAGCGTATGAAGATGGATAAACAGGAAGTATACCGGCTGATTGACAGGAAGCTTATGAGCGAAAAAAATCCTTTTTACATTGATTCTTCTGTTTTGGCTCCCTTGATTTCTATAGCACCTTCTTCTTTGCATCTGTACACAAATGAAAGCGAGGATGGATTGATCCGGACCATCAGCAGGATTTTTGAGGAAAGAACGGTCATCAAGCCCCTCCATACGTTCAGTGAGCAAAATGGCTTTGCATAGCAGGCTAAAAGCCGGAATTACTTTTGAAAAGTCTGTGAAAATGGTCTTGCTTTTCTTTACATAACACTTTATAATTTCCTACATACTATGAAAAAAACATTCGAAAAAGTTATGATGAGGACAAGGGCATTCTAATTACGGGCTGTCAGAGAGGGAGGACACGGCTGAAAGCTTCCCAGCACGATTAGTACGCTTACCGCCTCTAAACTTCAGCCAGGAACGCTTAAGCAAGTATTGGCTGACGGGAAGCTGCCGTTAAAAGTCACGAGTGTCATTTCCTTAGATGGAAATGAAACAAGGGTGGAACCGCGGGTTAATCTTATATGATAAAGCTCGTCCCTGTATTTTATACAGGGGCGGGCTTTTTTTGTGTTTTTTTAAACCCCTGTCTGGCTTTCGGGCCAGTGCCCGGGAATAAAAAATAGAAGTAAAAAGGAGAGATTTGAATGTCAGAATCAATCAAGATTTCATTTCCGGACGGCGCTGTAAAAGAGTTTCCGGCCGGAACTACAACTGAAGACATTGCGTTTTCAATCAGCCCGGGACTAAAGAAAAAATCAATAGCCGGAAAATTTAACGGCGAGCTGTATGATTTAAAACGTCCGATTACTGAAGATGGTTCAATAGAAATTGTTACACAAGATAGCGCGGAAGCTCTTGAGGTTCTTCGCCATAGTACAGCGCATTTAATGGCACAGGCTGTTAAACGTTTGTTTAAAAATGCTAAATTCGGAGTTGGCCCTGTTATTGAAGGCGGATTCTACTATGATATGGATCTTGAAGAGTCTTTAACCCCAGAAGATTTGCCGAAGATTGAAAAAGAAATGAAAAAAATCGTAAATGAAAATCTCGAAATCCTCCGCAAAGAGGTAAGCCGTGATGAAGCAATCAGCAAATTCAAGGAAATTGGGGACGAATATAAGCTTGAGCTTATCGATGCCATTCCAGAGGAGCAGCAGGTAACGCTTTATGAGCAGGGAGAATTTTTTGACCTGTGCCGCGGAATTCATGTACCTTCAACAGGCAAAATCAAAGAATTCAAGCTTTTGAGCATTGCTGGCGCTTATTGGAGAGGAAACAGTGATAATAAAATGCTTCAGCGGGTGTATGGAACAGCTTTCTTCAAGAAAGAAGATCTTGAAAAACATATGCAGATGCTGGAAGAAGCAAAAGAGCGCGACCACCGCAAGCTCGGCAAAGAACTGAGCCTGTTTACAAGCTCTCAAAAAGTTGGCCAAGGTCTTCCGATGTGGCTGCCAAAAGGCGCGACTATCCGCCGTGTCATCGAGCGGTATATTGTGGATAAAGAAGAGCGTTTAGGCTATGACCATGTATATACTCCTGTTATGGGAAGTGTAGATTTATATAAAACTTCAGGACACTGGGATCACTATCAGGACGACATGTTTCCTGTCATGGAAATGGAGAATGAGCAGCTTGTTCTTCGTCCGATGAACTGCCCGCATCATATGATGATTTATAAAAATGACATCCATAGCTACCGCGAGCTTCCGATCCGCATTGCCGAGCTTGGGCTTATGCACCGTTATGAAATGTCTGGTGCCCTTTCAGGATTGCAGCGTGTCCGGGGAATGACTTTGAATGATGCTCATCTATTTGTACGCCCTGACCAGATTAAAGAAGAATTCAAACGTGTAGTCAATCTGGTATTAGAGGTATACAAGGATTTCGATATTAAGGATTACTCTTTCCGGTTATCTTACCGTGACCCAGAGGATACTGAAAAATATTTCAATGATGATGCTATGTGGGAAAAAGCGCAAAGCATGCTGAAGGAAGCCATGGATGATCTTGGTCTTGAGTATTTCGAGGCAGAAGGCGAAGCGGCATTCTATGGCCCTAAGCTTGATGTCCAGGTGCGTACGGCGCTTGGCAAGGACGAAACATTGTCAACGGTCCAGCTTGATTTCTTATTGCCGGAACGCTTCGATTTAAGCTATGTGGGTGAAGACGGCAAGCCGCATCGTCCGGTCGTTATCCACCGCGGAGTCGTATCGACAATGGAGCGTTTTGTCGCATTCCTTATTGAAGAATATAAAGGTGCATTCCCGACATGGCTGGCACCTGTCCAGGTTCAGGTTATTCCTGTATCACCTGAAATCCACCTCAGCTATGCCAAGGAAGTACAGGAAAAGCTGCAGGCCCAAGGGCTTCGTGTATCCCTGGATCAGCGGGATGAAAAAATCGGCTATAAAATCCGTGAAGCCCAAATGCAGAAAATCCCTTATATGCTTGTAGTAGGGGATAATGAAAGTAAGGAAGGCAGTGTCAATGTCCGTAAATACGGAGAACAAAAGTCTGAAACTGTAGCTTTTGATGAATTTGTAAATGCCATAAAGCAAGAAGCTAAACTATAAGCCTAAGAAGCATTGGGCATGCCGCCGTAGGCGGCAAAATGAATCGATATTCCATCAAAGGGCCATGACTCCATAGCTGTGCAGTTAATATTTGCACTGAAAGGGGCATGGCCTTTTTTTAGGCCCCCAGGACGGGGGTCACAAAGACGTTGCCGCAGGACGCGGCGTTCTTAGTCTTTGATCTGCTATTCAGGCGCTTGCGCTTTAGAAGGGAGAAATAATTATGAAAATCCGTGCAGCGTTGCAAAAAGATGCCAAAGCTTTGGCAGCATTGATGGAGCATGCAGATGAATCAGGCTTTATGCTTTTTAATCCAGGTGAAAGAAAGGTAAGGCCCGAAATGCTCGAGGAAAGATTTTTGAGGGCAGGGGACGATGCGGTTACAAAGGTTTTTATAGCTGAAGACAGCGATGGAGAATTAATCGGATATTTAATGCTCATTGGAAACAGTAATGAAAGGGCTCGCCATAAAGCATATATTGTAATCGGTGTGGCTGAGCAGGCGAGAGGAAAAGGCGCCGGCACCCGATTATTCGCTGAGTGTGAAGAACATGCAAGAAGGCTGAACCTGCATAGACTTGAACTTACTGTGATCGCCCATAATGAAGCTGCCATCGCATTATATAAAAAAATGGGGTTTGAGATCGAAGGCATTAAACGGGACTCGGTGTATTTAGGAGGAAAGTTTGCAGATGAATTCTATATGTCGAAGCTCCTGAATTAAGGATATTTTATATATTTTTACAAAACGTATTGCCAAAACCCAGGATATTTGATAAGATAATTTTTGTTGTGAAAACAAAGTAATGTATTTGACAAAACATCTGTGTTTATGATATATTTTCTAAGGTGAATTGAATACGAGTTTGAGGAAAAGAAGAAGCACCCGCTTCTCACCTGGTTGACGCAAATCGTGTTGTTAACAGGTTTCATGATTTGATTATTTGGAATGATTCTATCTAGTCTATCTGTGTGGGTGTTTCTATGCATCCACACTTTTTTATTGATTAAAAGTAGATGCAAACTAAACAGATCATGGCAATGGCAAGCGAAAGTGTTGGCAGTGAGTTGGTTTCTTCAGCCCGAACGCTTGTATTCGCTAAATATCCTTGGAGGTGGCTAACTATTAGTAAAGACATGATGGTAAACGAGGGCATCCGGGCCCGTGAACTTCGTCTTATTGACCAAAACGGAGAACAGCTTGGAATCAAAACGAAATTCGAGGCATTGGACATTGCCGCTCGTGCAAATCTTGATCTAGTATTAGTTGCTGCGAATGCAAAGCCTCCGGTAGCCCGCATAATGGACTACGGAAAATTCCGCTTCGAGCAGCAAAAGAAAGACAAAGAAGCACGCAAGAATCAAAAAGTAATTAGCTTAAAAGAGGTTCGCTTGAGCCCGACTATTGATGAGCATGACTTCAATACAAAACTTCGGAATGCAATCAAGTTCCTTGAAAAAGGCGATAAAGTGAAAGCTTCTATCCGTTTCAAAGGACGTGCAATCACGCATAAGGAAATCGGCCAGCGTGTACTAGACCGTTTCTCAGCTGCATGTAAAGAAGTGGCGACCATTGAATCACACCCAAAAATGGATGGCCGCAGCATGTTCCTGGTTTTAGCACCGAAAAACGAAAAGTAATGTAATGAGGAGGAATACCTTATGCCTAAAATGAAAACACACCGCGGATCTGCAAAACGTTTCAAAAAAACTGGATCCGGCAAACTTAAGCGTTCAAACGCTTATACAAGCCATTTATTTGCTAACAAATCTACTAAGCAAAAGCGTAAGCTTCGCAAAGCTAGCCTTGTAAGCAAAGGTGACTTCAAACGTATTCGTCATATGCTAGACAATATTAAGTAAGATCGAGTTATCGATTGAAATAGGAGGGAAATAACATGCCACGTGTAAAAGGCGGTACTGTTACTCGCAAACGTCGTAAAAAAGTTCTTAAATTAGCCAAAGGTTACTACGGTTCCAAACATACATTATATAAAGTTGCTAATCAGCAAGTAATGAAATCATTATTGTATGCTTTCCGCGACCGTCGCCAGAAAAAGCGCGACTTCCGCAAACTTTGGATCACTCGTATCAATGCAGCAGCACGCATGAACGGTCTTTCTTATAGCCGTTTAATGCATGGCTTGAAGCTTGCAGGTATCGAAGTTAACCGTAAAATGCTAGCTGAGCTTGCTATCTCTGATGAACAAGCATTTGCTCAATTAGCGACAGCTGCAAAACAGCAATACGAAAAATAAGATCAAATTGATCTGTTAAAGAAGCCATTCTCTTTCGGGAGAGTGGCTTTTTTCATATGCGGGAGAATTGGAGTGGAGGACATGTCAGGCATGGAAGTGCTATGGATTTATTTTGTTATCATTAATATCATCTCTTTTACCATAATGGGCATCGATAAAAGAAAGGCAAGAAAACATGAGTACCGGATCAGCGAAGCAACCCTATGGCTTCTTGCCTGGGTGGGGGGAGGAACCGGCGGATTTGCAGGAATGAGGAATTTTCGCCATAAAACAAAGCATGCCAGCTTTGCATACGGCTTTCCCATCCTGATGGTTTTGCAGCTTCTGGCTATGGTTTATCTGACATTTCAGTAACTAAAGCTGAATGAACGAGTGGTTTAATAACGAAAGCAGGCGGTTTCCTATGAGAATCCAAAAGAAATAGCTTTTGTGGCCATGTTCCTTGCTTCAGATGACAATATGTAACAGGAGAAGATATTACCGCAGATGGAGGCATTATGGCCTATACTTGGCCTGGCGAAATGCTGATTGAAGATAAATGGTAAGAGACAGCTGAATAATATGCAAAACAGCTCCGATTCATGATGATCCGGGGCTGTTTTGTGCATATCATATACGAATTTCCGGGCGATATGCTACTATAGAAACTATCTTATATAAAAGAGGTGCCATTATGAAAATTGAAGTATGGTCTGATTTTGTTTGTCCGTTTTGTTATATTGGAAAACGCCGCCTAGAAGCAGCGCTTTCTCAATTTCCCCATAAAGATCAAGTGGAAGTGGAGTTTAAAAGCTTCGAGCTGGATCCAAATTCAGCACTGAATGCTGGTGAAAATATTCATGAAATGCTGGCTAAGAAGTATGGCATGAGCGTTGAACAAGCCAAGCAGGCTAACGCGGGAATAGGCCAGCAGGCGCAAAGTGAAGGTTTGGAGTATAATTTCGAGAACATGAAGCCTACGAATACATTTGATGCCCATCGCCTGGCTAAGTTTGCCAAGCTTCATGGAAAAGAAGCAGTGCTGACTGAAAAGCTTCTTTACGCGTATTTTACAGAGTCTAAGATTATCAGTGATCCTGAGGTTCTGGCGGATATAGCTGAGGCTTCCGGCTTGGATAGGGTGAAGGCAAAAGAGGTATTAAGCGACAAAAATGCATATGCCGCTGATGTTCGCCAGGATGAAAGTATGGCACAGCAATACGGGATTACCGGAGTTCCTTATTTTGTCATCAATCAAAAATACGCCATATCAGGAGCACAGCCAGCCGAAACTTTTACTGGAGCACTACAGCAGGTATGGCAGGAGGAAAATCCTGTACAGAAGCTTAAGGATCTTTCAGGAGATACACCAGCAGATGCTTTTTGCGCAGATGGCAGCTGTGCGGTTCCTGGTGAAAAATAACTGGCTTTGTAAAAGAGGAGAATAGGAAGCTATTCTCCCTTTTCTGTTTGAATATTTTTTTTGAGGGATTACATACTAAGCATCTGTCATTTGATGATTGTACAAAAATCGGAAGCGGAGGACATAAATGGGCTGGGTGCTGAAGAAATTTAACGAGTTGACGAATCATGAATTGTACAGGATCTTAGAAGAAAGAACACGGGTATTTGTTGTGGAGCAAAATTGCCCTTATCTTGAGGCTGACGGTAAGGATACAGCCTGCTATCATCTTTTTCTGGAGGAAGAAGGTGTCATGCAGGCTTATTTAAGAATTGTACCTCCAGGAGTTTCCTATAAACAAGCATCCTTAGGCAGGGTTTTGGTGAAAAAGGAATGCAGGGGAAAGGGCCTGGCCCATGATTTAATCAAGAGAGGCATAGATTTTGTTCAGCGGGAGCTTGGGGAAACGGTGATTAAGATCCAAGCTCAGGCTCACCTGGAAGATTTTTATGGTTACTTTGGTTTTAAGGCGATTTCTGAACCTTACATCGATGATTACATACCTCATATCGACATGCTGCTATCTGAATAACAAGCAGACAGCATGAATTAACCTGCAGGAAGATCGGCCATGGAGAATGAAATCAGCATGGCTGATCAGCCCCTCACTTCAAGTATTTTTGTGATGATAAATGGAATTTTTCCAATCAATGATGGCGTCAGGGTAACGTGCTTTAATAATTCCTTCAATTTTTAAAATGTCCTCCTCTGAAGGTTCGGTGAGCGATTCTTTGTTTTTGTCCCAGATGGAGATGGAATGCACCTGCTCATCATCATGCAGATATTTTTCTCCTTCATAAAGGAAGCCGTTAAAGGTAACGAAAAAGTTCTTCCTGATATCAGCCCTGTCATCAAGGAAATAGAACTTTTTCTGTTTATGGGCGTGATGCAATTTACGGCGCGGACTAGCTATATAATGAAAGAAAGAGTAAATGATAAATATGATGAATGCAAGCAGCACTATCCGAATGGCCAAAATCATAGTTGCCTCCTGTTATTAAAGAATTCAATGCATGTAATATATGTACGATGGTGATTTTAATAAGTTTCAAATTTTGCTTTAATTTCGCTAACTGCAGCTGTAAATGCAATGAAATAACAAGGCTATTTTCGCAATTGCATGGACAAGGTGGCTGATTTCCTCTCCTGGTGACTTTACGGGATCGCCTCACAGAACACACAAAAAAACAATAATCTTTAAGAAAAGAGCCAATAATA
Organism: Bacillus sp. MUM 13; assembly: GCF_001866725.1. Taxonomy (NCBI): domain Bacteria; kingdom Bacillati; phylum Bacillota; class Bacilli; order Caryophanales; family Bacillaceae; genus Bacillus; species Bacillus sp. MUM 13. The sequence goes on along the minus strand of NZ_MLYQ01000022.1, from coordinate 37,276 downwards.
AAAAGGCAGGGATCAGAACGATGAACTTACATAAGCTTTTTAGCATGCAGGCCGCACTGGATTCTCATATAGAAGAGCAGCATGGAATCAAAAAAGAAGATGTGCTGGAAAAAAAAGTGCTGGCACTGCTGGTGGAAACAGGTGAGCTTGCTAATGAAACAAGAACCTTTAAATTTTGGAGTGTAAAAGGGCCCTCGGAACGCAAAAAGATCCTTGAGGAATATGTAGACGGCATCCATTTTCTGCTGTCGCTTGGGATATCTCTGAATCTGGAGGATGCAAACATCGCTTTTGAATCAAAACAGTGTGAAGGAAGCCTGACATCCCAGTTCTTGGAGGTCTATGCGAAAATTGGCGAGTTCAGGAAGCAGCTTTCGAATGAAGCGTATCTTGAGATGTTTCAGTCATTCATTTCTTTAGGTGATATGCTTGGTTTTTCCGGACAGGATATCGAAGAAGCGTATGTAAGCAAAAATGAAGTCAATTACGACCGCCAAAAACAGGGATACTAAAAACTTCTATTAAAGAAAAGCTTCAGCCGGGGAATATGCACGACGAATACAAGAGTTGACGAATTGACGCCAATTATGAAAAAATTTTGTGAATTTGGGTTTAGTTTTGTATAATATAGCTGGAACATAAGAAAAAAGGGGGTTTTTTGATGGTGAAATTAGATGAAACTCTAACCATGCTGAAAGATCTTACTGACGCTAAAGGCATTCCAGGCAATGAAAGCGAAGTAAGGAAAGTTATGAAAGAATACATAGCTCCGTTTGCAGATGAAGTTACATCTGACGGATTAGGAAGCTTAATTGCCAGAAAAACAGGAAAAGAAGATGGACCGAAAATCGCGGTGACTGGACATCTAGATGAAGTAGGCTTTATGATTACCCAAATTGATGATAAAGGCTTTCTTCGCTTTCAGCCTGTCGGCGGCTGGTGGTCACAGGTTATGCTTGCACAGCGGGTCACAATCGTTACCCGCAATGGAGATGTGACAGGAATTATCGGTTCTAAGCCTCCTCACATTTTAAGTGCAGAAGCAAGGAAAAAGCCAGTTGAAATTAAAGATATGTTCATTGATATTGGCGCAGCCAGCAAAGAAGAAGCACAGTCATGGGGAGTAAGGCCTGGAGATATGGTTGTTCCATACTTCGAGTTCACAGTAATGAATAATGAAAAGCTGCTGCTTGCTAAAGCTTGGGATAACCGCATTGGCTGTGCGATTGCCATTGATGTGCTTAAGCAGCTGGACGGAAGCGATCATCCAAACGTGGTTTACGGTGTGGGTGCCGTTCAGGAGGAAGTAGGCCTTCGAGGCGCGAAAACCTCCACATTTAAAATTCAGCCTGATATCGGTTTTGCTGTTGATGTAGGCATTGCGGGGGATACACCAGGAATTTCTGAGCGCGAAGCTTTAAGCAAAATGGGAAAAGGCCCGCAAATTGTAATTTATGATGCATCCATGGTGTCCCATAAAGGCTTGCGCGAGCTTGTGACAGATACAGCGGATGAGTTGAACATTCCATATCAGTATGAGTCGATTCCAGGCGGAGGCACGGATGCCGGATCCATTCACTTGACTGCTAACGGTGTTCCTGCGCTGGCTATTACTATCGCAACACGCTACATCCATTCTCATGCAGCGATGCTTCACCGCGATGATTATGAAAATGCCGTCAAGCTGATTGTTGAAGTCATCAAGCGTCTTGACCGTGAAACAGTAGACAAAATCATTTACGAATGAAGCGAAACATGATTACTATGGCAGGCTCCCTAAATGGGGCCTGTTTTTTTTTATGGCTGCGCTGCCTTGCAGGACGGGGTCACAAAGACGTTGCCGCAGGACGCGGCGTTTTTAGTCTTTGATCCTTTGACAAGGCGCTTGCGCTTTTTTTTGTTTACAGGTTTATAGTGCGGGTATAGATAGTTAATACTATACGGAAAAATGGATGCAGAGGAGGAGTTATTATGGTTAAGAGTGTTTTTGGGATTTTTGACAGCAGTTCAGAGGTGCAGGGAGCAATTAATATTTTAAAGGCAAAGGGCTATGACAGCGGGGATATTACAATTGTAGCGGATAAGGAAGATAGGCTGGATTTTTTCGGCTCAACCGAAAAAACAGATGTAAAAACCATTACAACAGCTGAAGATACCTATGATGATACATTCATGGATAAAGTCATGAGATTCCTTACAAACGAAGGCACATTTGACCTCAAAGACCAATTGGAAAACACGGATTTGTCGGATCGAGAAATTTCAGCGTATGTGAGTGATGTTGATGAAGGCAAACTGCTCGTGCTGGTGGATAAGGAGGAGAATCAAGATGACCTTCTTGTAAACTCCGTCCATGCTTCAAGAGAAGATGGAGTGAGTCCAGAAGGTTCTATTGAAACAGGAGTTACGCAAAACCCTGATCCAAATATTTTCCCGAATCCTGCAGCTGCGGCAGAACTGGGCCATGCACATTCTGGTTCCCGCAAAGAGCCTGGTTCCCCTGAAATGCATAGCACAACCGGAACAGAGCAGAATCTTGTGGAAGGAAGCGGCCGCCTCAATACAAATGCTTTTACTGCGATTGGCAAGGATGGCGATGAAGACAGCAGCAGCCGTTCAAAAACAAAAAGTATACGTGATAAAGAATTGGAAATTGAAAAGAAAAAATCAGAGGAAGCTCATTATAAGGAGAACCTGAATCAGGAAGAAGATGTCCAGCTGGATTCTGATGATAATCCAATTGTTCATGATGACATTTTTAAAAATAGGATTAATACCGATCACTTATGAGGTTTCAAATAACGGCAGGAGGCCTTAAGAGGCGAACTGAATCTGCCGCCCTTTAAGGAGAAAAGAAAAAAGCAATAGCCAGGGTTGCCCGGCTATTGCTTTTTTAATCCGTTTTCCAGCGTTTGAAGCATTTCGCTTTTTTCCTCATTAGAGGCATTTTGCCAAATGACTTCGAACAGTACGCCAAGACCAGGAAGCATCTTTTCTTCACCATTTTGGATGGCATCGACGATTGTATCCTGCAGCTGATCCTGCGAGTTGCCGCTTACGTTGTGGATAATCGCATTTCGAAGGTTTAAATTCATTGTCAATCCTCCCTTAAATCATGATTACTCACAGACTTAGTTTTTCACAATGGTGCATGCATTATGTATGCTAATTGCGTTATAATAGGACAATCATTGAAATAAAGGAGGCAATTTGCCTTGAATTTTATAGAATCAGCAAAAAATCCGAAGGTAAAGCAATGGAAAAAGCTTTTAGGCAAAAAAGAGCGGGATAAGACGGGGAAGTATATAATTGAAGGTTTTCATTTAGTGGAAGAGGCATTAAAAGAAACTGACGTTGTAACGGAAGTCATTCTTTCAAAGGAAAAAGAGCTTCCTGTTTCCTTTAAATTGGAAGGCACTGATGTTACATATGTAAGCGAAGACGTAATGAAGGCCATTTCTGATATGGAAACTCCGCAGGGAATCATTGCCGTTTGCGAGCAGAAGCCATGGAATCTCGAGGAAATAAATCCTGAAAAAATCCTCCTGATTGATGCCGTGCAGGATCCGGGCAACATTGGAACAATGATCCGGACAGCAGATGCTGCAGGAATGGATATGGTCATACTGGGCGAAGGCTGCGCAGATCTTTATCATCCTAAAGTGATACGGTCGACACAGGGAAGTTTATTTCATATGCCAATCATGAAGGGAGATCTTTCTGAAGCGATAGCCGGGCTTCAGGAGCGCGGCATCCCGGTTTATGGCACCGCATTAGAAGGGGCTGTTTCTTATGAAACGGCAGATAAATCGGATTCTTTTGCCATTCTGGTCGGCAACGAGGGGCAGGGTGTTAATAAGGATCTGCTGAAAAAAACCACGCAAAATTTATATATTCCTATTTACGGAAAAAGCGAATCCCTGAATGTTGGCGTAGCATCAGCGATATTAATGTATGCCCTTCGAAAGCAATAATATAATTCAATTTGAATACAAAGCGGAATTATAATATAATATATATCAAATTGAAAAATGAAAGACTATGACGGAGACAAGTAGCACCGGAAAGCCATTTTAGGGATAAATGCCTTGACTGAAAGCATTTTATGGGACTGCCAGTGTGAAATTTCAGCTCTCGAGTCGGCATCGGGATAATCCAAGGGTTGAATGATGCATCGGTGAAAAGCCGTTATCTTTGTCAAGTGAGCGCCGTTAGCATTGGCGCTAATAAGGGTGGTACCGCGATTACATAAACCTCGTCCCTTTCTGGGATGGGGTTTTTTTGCATTCCAAAAGTTTGTCATCCTTCATAAAAATTGCAAGCAAGTGCTACATACCCATATTAAAGAAATAAAAGGAGGAAAAATCATGCAAGAACGTCTCCAGGAACTTCAGGAGGAAGCACTTCAAAAGGTTTTGAATGCTTCTGAATTAAAGGAATTGAATGATATCCGAGTGGCTTATTTAGGCAAAAAAGGCCCTATTACAGAGGTATTGCGCGGAATGGGCAAGCTCTCGGCGGAAGAACGCCCGAAAGTTGGCGCACTTGCCAATGTAGTGCGTGAAGCCATTGCACAGAAGATTGAGGAAAAGCAGCAGGCACTTGAAATGGCTGCTGTGAACGAAAAGCTGGCAGCTGAAAAAATTGATGTAACATTGCCAGGACGCCCTGTCAAAAAAGGAAGCCATCACCCGCTCACAAAAGTCATTGAAGAAATAGAAGATCTTTTCATCGGAATGGGCTATACCGTTGCGGAAGGACCTGAAGTAGAAACAGATTACTACAACTTCGAGGCGCTTAATTTGCCTAAAGGCCATCCGGCTCGCGATATGCAGGATTCCTTCTATATTACAGAAGAAATTTTAATGCGTACCCATACCTCTCCTGTACAGGCAAGAACGATGGAGAAGCACAAAGGAAAAGGTCCGGTTAAAATCATCTGTCCTGGAAAGGTATACCGCAGGGACAATGACGATGCTACACACTCTCACCAGTTCATGCAGATTGAAGGCCTTGTGATTGATGAAAATATCCGCATGAGCGACCTTAAGGGAACACTTGAGGTTTTTGCCAAGAAAATGTTCGGCCAGGACCGGGAAATCCGCCTGCGCCCAAGCTTCTTCCCGTTCACTGAGCCATCAGTGGAAATGGACATTTCCTGCAAAATCTGCGGCGGAAAAGGCTGCAGTGTCTGCAAGGGAACAGGCTGGATTGAAATCCTTGGAGCAGGTATCGTGCATCCGAATGTGCTGGAGATGGCCGGTTTTGATCCTGAAAAATATTCTGGTTTTGCATTCGGAATGGGGCCAGAGCGAATCGCCATGCTGAAATATGGTATTGATGATATCCGCCACTTCTATACAAATGATATCCGTTTCCTAAAGCAATTTGAACAATTCGAATCCTAAGCGCTGCTATGGATATTCAATATTTGAGCTAAAACATTTCTGAGGAGGAAAATCATGTTTGTATCATATAAATGGCTGCAGGATTATGTGGATTTATCAGGAATCACTCCTGATGAGCTTGCTGAAAAAATCACAAAAAGCGGCATTGAAGTTGAAGGTGTAGAAAAGAAGAGTGAAGGCATTTCAGGCGTTGTCATTGGCCATGTCCTTGAAAAAGAACAGCATCCCAATGCAGATAAATTAAATAAATGCCTGGTGGATGTCGGCGGAGAAAATCCGATTCAGATTATCTGCGGCGCCCCGAATGTGGATAAAGGGCAAAAGGTGGCAGTTGCTACTGTCGGAGCGGTTTTGCCTGGGAATTTCAAAATAAAAAAAGCCAAGCTGCGCGGAGAAGAATCAAATGGCATGATTTGCTCGCTTCAGGAGCTGGGCATTGAATCCAAGTTAATCAGCAAGGATTATGCTACAGGCATCTATGTATTCCCGAATGATGTAAAAGTCGGTGGAAATGCATTGGAATACCTTGGACTGGATGATGCGGTACTAGAACTTGGACTTACACCGAACAGGTCTGATTGCCTAAGTATGATTGGAGTCGCCTATGAAGTGGCTGCCATTCTTGGCCGTGAAGTAAAATGGCCGGAGGTTTCTGCTGAAGAAACCGATGAAAAAGCAGACGGCTTGCTTACTGTTCAGGTAGAAGCACCAGAAGATAACCCATTATATGTGGCAAAAGTCATTAAAAATGTAAAAGTAGGGCCGTCGCCTTTATGGCTTCAAGGCCGTTTGATGGCCAGCGGAATCCGTCCCCACAACAATGTGGTTGATATCACGAATTACATTTTGCTTGAATACGGCCAGCCTTTGCACGCATTTGATTATGACCGTCTTGGATCAAAGGAAATTGTCGTAAGGCGCGCACATGATGGAGAAAAAATCGTGACATTGGATGCTGCTGAAAGAACGCTGACTCCTGATCACCTTGTTATTACCAATGGAAAAGAACCGGTTGCCATTGCAGGTGTGATGGGCGGAGCTAATTCAGAGGTTAAAAATGATACGGTTACTGTTATTCTTGAATCTGCTTATTTTTCAGGTGCAGTTGTAAGGAAAACGTCCAAGGACCATTCATTGCGCAGTGAAGCAAGTGCCCGTTTTGAAAAAGGGGTCGATCCCGAAAGAGTGCGCCAGGCTGCTGAAAGAGCGGCCGGATTAATGGCTCAATATGCAAATGGAACAGTTCTTGCAGGCTCAGTAGAGCATGATACATTAACAGCTGAACCGGCTGTTGTGAGCATTACCCTGCAAAAAATCAACAGCCTGCTTGGAACTGAGCTTAAGGTGTCTGAGGTAGTATCCATTTTTGAAAGACTTCAATTCGAAGTGTCTGAAGACAATGGCACATTTACCGTGACTGTCCCGACCCGACGCGGTGATATCACAATTGAAGCAGATTTAATAGAGGAAGTTGCCCGTCTTTATGGCTATGATTATCTTCCGACTACCTTGCCGGTTTCAGCTTCTGCTCCTGGAGGTTTGACGGATTATCAGCTTAAACGCCGCATGATGCGCCGTGTCCTTGAAGGTGCAGGACTATACCAGGCTGTAACGTATTCCTTGACCAGTGAAGAAAAATCAGCACAGTTTGCCCTTTCTAAAAGAGAGTCCATCAGGCTGGCCATGCCGATGAGCGAGGAACGCAGCCAGCTTCGCTTAAGCATCGTTCCGCAGCTTCTTGAAGTATTGAAATATAATAGTGCCAGACAAAACGACTCATTGGCTTTATATGAAATTGGCTCTGTCTTCCTGAAGAAAGAGGGAGAAGACCTTCCAGAGGAAAGAGAACATTTAGCCGGTGCCATTACAGGGCTTTGGGAATCAAATCCATGGCAGGGCGAAAAGAAGCCAGCTGATTTCTACGTTGCCAAAGGAATCCTGGAAACAGCTTTTGCTGCACTTGGATTAGAAGGGCAAATTTCCTTCAAGCAAGCTGAAATTGCCGACATGCATCCGGGCAGGACTGCTCAAGTACTGTTAAATGAAGAAGTCATCGGCTTTGTGGGCCAGGTCCATCCGACACTTCAAAAAGAGCTCGATTTGAAAGAAACCTATGTATTTGAACTTTCTTTCAAAGCTCTGGCAGAAGCTTCAGGAACTCCTGTTTCATACAGCATGATTCCGCGTTTCCCTTCCATCACACGCGACATCGCTCTTGTCTGTGACAGCGAAACAGCAGCAGGGGATATTCAGCAAGCCATTGCCAAGGCAGGCGGAAAATTGCTGAAAGAAGTAAATGTGTTTGACTTATACGAGGGAGAGCGTATGGAGCCAGGAAAAAAATCGCTCGCATATTCTCTGAAATATTTTGATCCTGAACGCACACTGACTGACGAAGATGTAACAAAAGCGCATGACAAAGTGCTTTCAGCAGTTAAAGAGCAATTCGGAGCAGAATTAAGAGGATAACAAAAACTTCAATGAAAAAGCAGTCTGGCCAAATGCCAGACTGCTTTCTTCTGCTTAGGCCCCCAGGATGGGGGTCACAAAGACGCTGCCGCAGGACGCGGCGATCTTAGTCTTTGATCCGCTCACAAGGCGCTTACGCTTTTTATTTATATTTTTTCTGGTATAGGCGTTTGGCTTTTTCTGTGTTGGCGAAGTGGGTTTTGGTGAATTCATTGAGTGCATTTATGCCCTTTTCTCGGATTAGCCTTGCTGCAGCTTCGTCAACTGCCCCGCCTGCACCTTTTGGGATTGTGAAGCCTGCTTTTTCGCTGAGTTTTTCAATATGCCTGATAAAGGCAAAGCGCGCCAGGATAGAGGCAGCAGCCACACTGAGATGGATGCCTTCTGCTTTTGTGCTTAAATAGATGGAATCCGATTCAAAAAGCTGCTGTCCTTTTAAGTAATTGAAAAATACACCAGGCTGGGCAAACTGGTCGATTAGAATTCCTTCGGGCTTTTCTGGAATTTTATTTAACACATGCTTGATGGCAGCGTTATGCAAAAGGGCTTTTATTTTACCCTGGGACATGCCTTGTGCCTGCATGGCGTTGTATTTGGGATTCTCGCATGTGACAAGCGAGAATGGAACAACGTGCCTGATTTGTGATGCAATTTCCATGATCTGTTTATCTTTCAGGTTTTTAGAGTCCTGTACACCCATTTCTTTCAAAAGCCCAAGCTGCTCTTTTTTTGCATAAACAGCTACAACAGTGATGGGGCCAAAATAATCGCCAGTCCCGACTTCATCAGATCCGACTATCGACATTTGCCCAATGCCAGGCGGCGGGGAATACTTGTGCTTGGCAGGATTGGAAGTGGACGTAGCATGCTTGCCTGCAGGTGATGGGGTGTCAGCACTCCATTTTCCTGATTCAAACTCGGCATTTGAACCCTGGAATAATACTTTTCCAGACTTGTAGGCAGTAATGGTGCACTGCGCAGGCTTGGCAGAAAAGATGCTGCCTGGAGGTTTTTTTTCAATGATGGACGCGGAATAGTGTTTTTCCATTTCGTTCATCACAGAAGGATTTACTAATAAAACGACATTTGCCATGTTAAATTGACTCCTTTTTTTAAATTTTTTTCCGTAAATTTACAAAAAAATCGTTATAACAGCTGAATTGGCTGTCCTCTCTCTTTCACGACGAAAAACTTCATGTTATAGTATGAGGTAGGATTCTTTAGAATGGGGGCATTATTGTGCCGGACGATAGAAAAAATAGAACAACGGTTGATATATACGGACAGCAATATACCATCGTGGGTGCGGAGAGCACTGGTCATATCCGCCTGGTCGCATCCATGGTTGACGATAGCATGAGAGAAATAAGCATGAAGAATCCATCACTGGATACAAGCAAGCTTGCCGTGCTGACAGCGGTGAATGCGATACATGATTATCTGAAATTGAAAGATCAAATAGACCAGCTTAAACTGGAATTACAGAAAGAAAAGGACTGAGTGCATGGTAGACTTGGCCATTATAGCCATTCTTGTAATCGGATTTTTTATCGGATTAAGGAGAGGCCTGATATTGCAGCTGATCCATCTTACAGGGTTTATTGTTGCCTTCATCGCCGCATATGCCTATTATGACGAGCTGGCACCGAAGCTGAAGCTATGGATTCCTTATCCGTCTCTAGGAAATACATCTAGTCTGAAAATGTTTTTTGATGGCGCCGGACTTGATGGAGCCTATTATAATGCCATCGCTTTTGCGATCATCTTCTTCGCTGTCAAGATTTTATGGCAGCTTTTGGGGTCGATGCTTGACTTCATTTCCCATTTGCCGATCTTAAGGCAGCTGAATAGCTGGGGCGGGGGAATCTTTGGTTTAGCTGAAGTATATTTTATCATGTTTATCCTATTATACATAGCCGCGCTTCTGCCGGTGGATACCATTCAGGGACCGCTGAATGACTCCTTTATGGCAAAGGCTATAGTAAAAGACACACCAATCCTCTCAAAGACAGTGAAGGATTTGTGGTTTCAATATGTAAAAGTATAAGCGTAAGGTCCTGTGGCCCCGCAGCCTCCAAAGCAATCCTTTATAAGGCGAGCTGGAAGCCCGGGAAAACAGGCCTTTTCTGTCTGTAAATCCCCTTAGAGGCTAATCCTGCGCTGCTGTTTTGCTGTCTGGCCATTCCAGAATAGTTGTACTTTAGTGTGAAGCCATGTATCTTTAAGAATGGGAACCATCATAACTATTAAAGGCAAAAAGAACCTTAGGCTGAACGGAGATTATTACGTGCGGCTTAGGATATCAATATATATTAAAACTAAATCTGGCAGGTGAATTCAGATGACAATCAATAAAAAAGACTGCATAAAATTACTCGAACGAATTGCAACATATATGGAGCTAAAAGGAGAAAATCCATTCAAGGTTTCTGCCTTCAGAAAAGCGGCCGGAGCCCTCGAGACGGATGACAGAAGCTTGTCAGATATAGAAGACTTCACTAAGATGAACGGAATAGGAAAAGGCACGGCAGCTGTTATCGAAGAATTTATTAATGAAGGAAAATCCTCAGTGCTGATAGAGCTTCAGGAGGAAGTGCCAAAAGGATTAATTCCGCTTCTGCAGCTGCAGGGTCTCGGAGGAAAGAAAATCGCGAAGCTTCATAAAGAACTTCAGGTTAATGATGTACATGATCTGAAGCGGGTCTGTGAAGAAGGAAGAGTGCGTGATCTGGCCGGCTTTGGAAAAAAGACCGAGGAGAAGATCCTTGCCGCGATTGAAGATGCCGGAAAAAGGCCAGACAGGCTTCCGCTGGCATTTATGATGCCAATTGCAGGGGATATTGAAGCTGCTCTTGAAAATATGGATCATATCATCCGTTTTTCAAGAGCGGGGAGCTTGAGGAGAATGAGGGAAACCATTAAGGATCTTGATTTTATCATCAGCTCGGATAAACCTGATGAAATAAAAGAGCAGCTGCTCGCCCTTTCTGGGATTAAGCAGGTAATTGCAGCGGGGGAAACCAAGGTATCTGTTGTATTGGATTATGAATATGATGTATCGGTGGATTTCAGAATCGTAAAAGACAATGAATTCATTACCACTCTGCACCATTTTACAGGTTCAAAGGACCATAATGTCCGAATGAGGCAGCTGGCAAAGGAACGCGGCGAAAAGATCAGCGAGTATGGCGTGGAAATCGATGAGACAGGGGAAGTGCTTTCTTTTCAATCTGAAGAAGAATTCTATAAGCATTTCGGCTTGCCGTTCATTCCTCCTGAACTTCGTGAAGACGGAACAGAAGTGGATCACTATAAGGCGGATGAGCCATTAATTAGCTCCTCAGACATCTCCGGGGATCTTCATATGCACACAACATGGAGCGATGGAGCCTATACAATCGAAGAAATGATCGAGGCGTGCAGGGCGAAAGGCTATAAATATATGGCAATCACGGATCATTCTCAATATCTGAAGGTCGCAAACGGGCTTACTGCAGAGCGTCTCAGAGAACAAAAGAAAATCATTCATGAGTTGAATGAAAAATATGATGACATAACGATCCTGTCTGGAATTGAAATGGATATCCTTCCAGACGGTTCACTGGATTATGATGATGAACTGCTTGCTGAGATGGACCTGGTGATTGCGTCCATACACTCAAGCTTCTCACAGAGCCAGGATAAAATTATGGATCGCCTGAAAAATGCGCTTGAAAATCCGCATGTCGATATTATTGCACATCCTACGGGCAGACTGATAGGTAAAAGGGATGGCTATGACGTAGATATGGATATGCTGATTGAGCTTGCAGCTAAAACAAATACGGCACTTGAACTTAATGCCAACCCAAATCGTCTTGACCTTGCTGCTCCGAACGTAAAAAAGGCGCAGGAAGCAGGGGTAACGATTGTCATCAATACGGATGCCCACAGCATTGATATGCTGGAGGATATGCCGATTGGCGTTTCTTCTGCAATAAAAGGCTGGATTAAAAAGACAACCGTCCTGAATGCAATGGATACAGACGGCTTGCTGTCATTTTTAAAAAGGAACGATTAAAGCGGAGATCTACTAACCGATTCCCAAGAGGAGGATACTTGCTTCATGCATGCTAAAGCTTTAAAAACGCTGGAATTTGATAAAATAAAAAGCCAACTCCTGACTTTTGCTTCATCCTCAATCGGCAAGGAAAAGGCTGAACAGCTCACGCCTTCTGCTGATTTTACAGAGGTATTGAAGTGGCAGGAGGAAACGGATGAAGCGGCCAATGTAATCCGTCTGAAAGGAAATGTGCCTCTCGGCGGAATCTTTGATATCAGGCCACACGCAAAGCGCGCACAAATTGGAGGCATGCTGAGTCCGATGGAGCTGATGGAAATATCATCAACGATTCGTGCCGGCCGCATTCTGACACGCTTTTTCGAGGAGCTGGAGGAAGATGAACACGAACTTCCCCATCTGGGAGAATATATAAAAAGTATAATGCCACTAGGCAATCTGCAGCAGGAAATCAATTTTGCCATCGGCGAGCACGGAGAAGTCATCGACTCGGCAAGCGACAAGCTTCGCACCCTCCGCAATCAGCTGCGCACAAACGAAAGCAGGGTACGCGATAAACTAGAAAGCATGATCCGGTCTTCCAATGCTTCAAAAATGCTTTCAGACGCCATCGTCACAATCAGAAACGACCGGTTTGTTATTCCTGTCAAGCAAGAGTACCGAAGCGTCTATGGAGGAATCATCCATGACCAGTCTTCATCAGGACAGACACTTTTCATCGAACCGCAAGTTATTGTTCAGTTAAACAATGTGATCCAGGAAACCAGGGTAAAGGAGCAGCAGGAAATTGAGCGGATTCTTGTTGAATTATCCCTTGCCGTCGGTGAACATACACATGATCTGCTTGTGAATGTGAGGATACTTGCCGAACTTGATTTCATTATTGCAAAAGCAAGGTTCGGCAAGGCCATAAAGGGTTCAAAGCCGAAGCTGAATGATGAAGGACGCGTTAAGCTGATCAGAGCCAAGCATCCGCTGATTGATGAAGACGTTGTAGTGGCCAATGATATTTATCTGGGCGAGGATTTTACCACCATTGTAATCACCGGACCCAATACAGGCGGTAAAACAGTCACACTGAAAACGCTGGGGCTTTGTACGCTTATGGCACAGTCCGGCCTTCATATTCCGGCTGCTGACGGCTCCGAAACGGCTGTTTTCCGTTCAGTTTATGCAGACATCGGGGATGAGCAATCGATTGAACAGAGCTTGAGCACATTTTCATCCCATATGGTCAATATCGTGGAAATCCTGAAGCACGTTGATCACGAAAGTCTGGTGCTGTTCGATGAACTGGGAGCCGGTACAGATCCCCAGGAGGGTGCAGCACTCGCCATTTCCATTCTGGATGAAGTGTACAAGCGGGGCGCAAGAGTGATTGCAACTACGCATTATCCGGAACTGAAAGCATATGGATTTGACCGTGACGGTGTTATCAATGCAAGCGTCGAATTCGATGTGGAATCACTTCGTCCGACATATAAATTGCTGATAGGCGTACCTGGACGAAGCAATGCCTTTGAAATTTCTAAACGCCTCGGTCTTGAAGAATCCATTATCAGCCATGCCAGAAGCCATGTCGGGGAAGACACTAACCAAGTGGAAAATATGATTGCTTCCCTCGAGGACAGCAGAAGGCAGGCCGAGGCTGAAGAAGCTGAAGCAGCGGATTATCTAAAGCAGGCTGAAAAACTGCATAAAGATCTTCAAAAAGAAATCATGGAATACTATGAACAAAAAGATGAGATGATGCAAAAAGCTGCAGCCGAAGCAGCTGAGCTTGTGGAAAAAGCAAAAAGAGATTCAGAAGCGATCATTTCCGATCTGAGAAAAATGCGTCTTGAAAAACAGGCAGATGTTAAAGAGCATGAATTGATTGAAGCCAGAAAGCGTCTGGATGAAGCGGCACCTGCCGTGAAGAAAACAGCAAAAGCAAAAACAGCCGCCGCAAGCGATAAGAGAGAGCTTCATCCAGGTGATGAAGTAAAAGTAATCAGCTTTAACCAAAAAGGCCATCTTATTGATAAAACATCAGGCGATGAATGGCAGGTCCAGATTGGAATCATGAAAATGAAGGTAAAAGAATCTGATCTTCAATTCATTAAGGCCACAAAAGAAAAAGAGAAAAAACCGCTGGCAACAGTCAGGGGAAAAGATTATCATGTCAGCCTCGAACTTGATTTGCGCGGCGAAAGATATGAGAGCGCCCTTTCAAGGGTTGAAAAGTATATTGATGATGCACTGCTTGCCGGCTATCCGCGCGTTTCCATTATTCACGGAAAAGGAACGGGCGCTTTAAGGCAGGGAGTTCAGGAATACTTGAAAAATCACCGCTCTGTCAAAAGATCAAGGTTTGGAGAAGCAGGCGAAGGCGGAACAGGCGTCACGGTCGTAGAGTTTAAATAGTTCAGTGAAAAGCTGTGAGGTCTGTCTGAAGCAAAAAAAACGAAAATAAAAAGCAGAGATGGATAAAGGGGAGAAGCCGGGTGGAAAAACTCGCAAAGGTGCTGATCGGATGCTGTGCAGTGTTCCTGGCACTCGGTATCATTTATATGGTTTACTTTGCTAAATAGCTTCACGAAACTGCATACTGACAAAGAAGAGAAAGCTGCTGATAATTTCTTAAAAAAGCTGTATTTATTCCGCAATTTTGGAATAAATACGGCTTTTTTCATGTTTTCTGGCGCGGTTTTTACCTATGTGGTGCGAAATCCAGCTTTAAAGAGAAACAATTGAGTTGGGATATCAATTATTCATAAAAGCCTCTTATTATACTTGTAATTTCCAATTAAGTGGATAATAGTTCCAAATTGAGCTCCATTCGAGCGAAATAGCCCCTGATTCGAGCGAAATCGGAAGTGATTCGAGCCAAATCAGCTTTGATTCAAGCGAAATGTTTTTTTCACAATACCTGCTGCAGGCAAGCATCCTATTACACTGGGTCTTTCTGAAAAGGACTATCCTAGAATTTGAAATTGTAGGAAAAACAGATTTTTTTAACATTTGATACGCTCTTTTGGTAAAACACATAATTAGAGAGGTGCCTTTTTCATAGTGGACCGCAAAATCAACTGTCTAATTTCCGGTAAAATGGATAATAGTTCCAAATCGCGCTCCATTCGAGCGAAATATCCCCTGATTCGAGCGAAATCATAAGTGATTAGAGCCAAATAGGCTTTGATTCGAGCGAAATGTTTTTTTCACAATATCTGCGGCAAGCAAGCATCCTAATACACTGGGTTTTTCCGAAAAGGACTATCCTAGAACTTAAAAGTGTAAGAAAAACAGACACGTTTTAACGATTTGATACGCTCTTTTGGTAAAACACATAATTAGAGAGGTGCCTTTTTCATAGTGGACCGCAAAATCAGCTGTCTAATTTCCAATTAAATGGATAATAGTTCCAAAATGAGCTCCATTCGAGCGAAATAGCCCCTGATTCGAGCGGAATCACAAGTGATTAAAGCCAAATCGGCAGGGATTCAAGCAAAATCAATTTTTCTGCCAAAGACGAAGCGTTCCCGCCCTATAAACTTTCAACAAGCGCTTCCGCTTTTTATTTCATTGTCACTCTTTGCGGAGTATATTATAATATAATGGAAAAGTTAGAATTTTTAATCTAGTTTGCCGGCTGTTTTATAATGCGGCAAGGGGATAGGCAGATAGTTAGCTAACATGATTCAGGAACACGTATAGAAAGAGGTTGCCGCCGAGCTAGCCATTAGAAAAATAAGCCCAGTCATTAAGGGGAGGGTTTAAATGAGCAATAAGCCATGGACAAAGGTCTACCCGAAACATATACCTGAAACTTTGGAGTACGAAGAAAAACCGCTGTATTCTTTATTAAATGAGTCCGCGGAAGAATTTCCTGATAAAATCTCCATTTCATTTATGGGAAAAAAACTGACGTTTAAAGAAGTGCATCAGTCAGCGCAGAAATTTGCATCTTATTTGAAGAAGATTGGTCTTCAAAAAGGGGATCGAGTAGCGATTATGCTGCCAAATACCCCGCAGGCTGTCATCAGCTATTTTGGCATCCTGCTCGCGGGAGGCACGGTTGTCCAGACGAATCCTCAGTATATGGAAAGAGAATTGGAATATCAGATGAAGGATTCTGGCGCAAAAATCATCGTTACGCTGGATCTTTTATTTCCGCGGGCTGCATCTATAGCCGGCAGGACAGATTTGAAACATATTATTGTAACCGCTATCAAGGACTATTTGCCTTTCCCGAAAAATATCGCTTATCCTTTTATCCAGAAAAAAGAGCATGGAATTGTAGTTAAGGTTGAACATGCCGGAAGCCACCATCTGTTTAAAGAAATCATGAAGATGGAAGTGCCAAGTGAAAGGCCTGCTTCGATTGATCTTGATGAAGATCTTGCGCTTATCCAGTATACAGGCGGGACGACCGGTTTCCCAAAGGGTGTTATGCTGACCCACCGGAATCTGCTTGCCAATGCTAAAATGTGTTCAGCGTGGCTGTATAAATGCCGGCGCGGAGAAGAAAGCGTGCTTGGGATTTTGCCGTTTTTCCATGTGTATGGAATGACAACGGTAATGATTTTATCCATAATGGAAGGATATAGAATGATTCTCCTCCCGAAATTCAATACGGAAATGGCGCTGAAAACGATTCAAAAGGAACGCCCGACAATGTTTCCCGGGGCACCGACCATTTATATCGGTCTTCTGAATCATCCATCCATTCAAAAATATGATCTTTCATCCATAGATTCCTGCATTAGCGGATCAGCTCCCCTGCCAGTTGAAGTTCAGGAGAAATTCGAGAAGGTAACCGGGGGGAAATTGGTGGAAGGCTACGGATTGTCCGAAACATCACCTGTTACACATGCTAACTTTTTGTGGGATCAGCCAAGAGTCAAAGGCAGCATAGGGGTTCCATGGCCTGATACTGAAGCCGTGATTTTATCCCTTGAAACAGGCGAGCCAGCTGAAAACATGGAAATAGGGGAAATAGCCGTAAAAGGGCCGCAGGTAATGAAAGGGTATTGGAACCGTCCGGAAGATACAGAAGCAGTTTTTAAGAATGGCTGGCTTTTGACTGGAGATCTAGGGTATATGGACGACCAGGGATTCTTTTATGTGGCAGACCGTAAAAAGGACATGATCATTGCCGGAGGATTTAATATATATCCGCGGGAAGTTGAAGAAGTGCTGTATGAGCATGAAAGCATACAGGAAGCTGTAGTGGCAGGCGTCCCTCATCCCTATAGAGGAGAAACAGTAAAAGCTTACATTGTTTTAAAAGAAGGGGCATCTGTAACAGAGGAAGAACTGGATGCCTTCACAAGGAAGCATCTGGCAGCTTACAAGATTCCGAGAATTTATGAATTCCGGAAAGAACTGCCAAAAACAGCTGTAGGGAAGATTCTTCGCAGGGAGCTTGTAGATGAAGAAAATAGAAAAATCGCTCAAGAAAAAAAAGATGCCTGAGTATGCTAGCCGTGATGCGGGAGTTTCCCGTTTTCTTGCATTAAAACTGGACAAACCCCCATGCCGGCCATAAAATGGAACTATTAAGATGTTTTTTCTTGACAGTTTGGAGGCATCATTCTATGATGGAAATATGAATGATGATTCATTCATTTTCTCTCTGAAAGGGGACGCCAAGTGAAACGCAACAAACCAAAATACAAACAGATTATTGATGCTGCCGTAGTAATTATTGCAGAAAACGGCTATCATCAGGCACAGGTTTCAAAGATTGCCAAGCAGGCAGGTGTGGCGGACGGCACCATTTATCTTTATTTTAAGAACAAGGAAGATATTCTCGTTTCTTTATTTCAGGAAAAAATGGGATACTTTGTTGAACAGATAGAAGAAGAGATAAGAGGAAAGAAAAGCTCTGCCGAAAAACTGCTTGTCTTAATAAAAAAACATTTTCAAATCCTTTCAGATGATGTTCATTTAGCAACTGTAACCCAGCTGGAGCTAAGACAGTCCAATAAAGAATTGCGTTTGCGGATCAATGATGTTTTAAGAGGATATTTGACAGTGATTGATAGGATTATTCGGGAAGGAAAAGAAAATGGAGAGTTCCTTCCGGATCTGAGTGTGAAGCTTGCCAGGCAGATGATTTTCGGCACGATTGATGAAACAGCGACAACCTGGGTCATGAATGAGCAGCATTATTCCCTGACTGAGCTTGCCGATTCTGTACACTCCCTATTGATTGGGGGCTGCGGCTGCAAAGTGCAGTCATAGCCTCGAAGTGTCATTACATAGCAATTGTTTGAATCTTATATGCAGACAGTGTACGCTGTCTGCATATAAGGGAAGTTTTAGAAAGCGCTTACCGCTACTTTTAGGGAGGAATAGAAAATGGAATTCATCAAACACCAGATAGAAAATTTTGTTGCATATATCACCATACAGAAGCCGCCGGCCAATGCCCTTTCTTCTACTGTATTAACTGAGATGTCCGGATTATTCGATGAACTGGAACAAAATAGTGAAGTCAGGGCCATTTTGATTCACGGAGAAGGGAAATTCTTTTCTGCAGGTGCAGATATTAAAGAATTCACTACCATTCCAAGCGGTGAGGAATTTTCCGCGCTATCCTCAAAAGGGCAAAAGTTTTTTGAAAGAATTGAGCAGTTTTCAAAGCCTGTCATTGCAGCCATTCACGGCGCGGCCTTGGGAGGCGGGCTTGAACTGGCGATGTCCTGCCATATCCGGCTGGTGACGGAAAATGCGAAGCTTGGACTTCCTGAGCTGCAGCTTGGACTCGTTCCGGGATTTGCCGGAACGCAAAGGCTTCCGCGATATGTAGGGACTGCAAGGGCGGCAGAGATGCTGTTTACAAGTGAACCGATTACGGGCAGCGAAGCCGTGCAGCTTGGCCTGGCTAACCACGCGTACCAGGATGAGGAACTGCTTCCGAAGGCAAAAGAGCTTGCTCAAAAAATTGCGAAGAAAAGCCCGCTTGCACTTAAGAAAACAATTGAACTTCTAAATTATTCAAAGCCTGAAAGCTTCCATAAGGGAGTTGAAAAGGAAGCCGCAGCCTTTGGAGAGGTTTTCGTTTCAGAGGATGCCAAAGAAGGAATCAGCGCATTTATTGAAAAAAGAGAAGCTGTTTTTAAAGGCAGATAAACATTGGAATTATGGCCAGCTGCAGAACTAAGCTTGTGAGAACAAGCAGGGAAGCGGAGCCATTCTTATAAAAAATATCCCAATTTTCCAAACTGACAGAAAAATTTAGGAGGGACCAACGTGAATATTTATGTATTATTAAAAAGAACCTTTGATACAGAAGAAAAAATTACTCTTTCAGGCGGCAAAATCAATGAAGATGGAGCAGAATTCATTATCAATCCTTATGATGAGTATGCGGTAGAAGAAGCGATTCAGGTCCGTGACGCACAGGGCGGCGAAGTGACTGTTGTAACAGTGGGCGGAGAAGAAGCAGAAAAGCAGCTTCGCACAGCACTGGCAATGGGTGCCGATAAAGCTGTACTGATTAACATAGAAGATGACGTAGAAAATGGCGATCAATTTACAACATCTAAAATTCTTGCTGAATTCCTGAAAGACAAAGATGCGGACTTGATTCTTGCAGGAAATGTTGCAATCGATGGGGCAACAGGCCAGGTAGGCCCGCGTGTGGCTGAGATTTTGGATATTCCTTATATCACAACGATCACTAAGCTTGAAATCAGCGGAGAAACAGTCACTGTAACAAGAGACGTGGAAGGCGATTCCGAAGTGATTGAAACAAAGCTTCCTCTTTTGGTTACGGCACAGCAGGGATTAAATGAGCCCCGCTATCCTTCTCTTCCGGGCATCATGAAAGCCAAGAAAAAGCCATTGGATGAATTGGAACTGGATGATCTGGATCTTGAAGAGGATGATGTGGAAGCAAAAACGAAAACAATTGAAATCTTCCTTCCTCCTAAAAAAGAAGCCGGCAGAGTCCTTGAAGGAGAAATTGCCGAACAGGCTGCCGAGCTTGTAAAGCTTCTCCGCAGTGAAGCTAAAGTTATCTGACCTAAATAGAATAATGGCGCTACCCTATAAAAAAACGATAATCATGCACAGGAGGTTTTATTAATGGCTAGAAAGGTTCTCGTGTTGGGAGAAGTACGTGATGGTTCTTTAAGAAATGTATCATTTGAAGCAATCGGTGCAGCAAAGCTTGCTGCTGGCGGCGGTGAAGTGGTAGGAGTGCTGATTGGAGAAGGGATACAGTCATTTGGAACTGAATTGATTCAATATGGAGCTGACCGTGTTGTCACAGTAGAAGATGCAAAGCTTGCGCAATATACATCTGACGGCTACTCTCAGGCCCTGCTTGCAGTCGTAGATGCTGAAAACCCGGAAGGTATTTTCTTCGGGCACACGGCACTGGGAAAAGACCTGGCTCCAAGGATTGCTTCAAAGCTTAGCTCCGGCCTGATTTCTGATGTTACATCCATGGAAGAAACAGGAGGAAACCTGGTATTCACACGCCCGATTTATTCAGGCAAAGCATTCGAAAAGAAAATCGTTACAGACGGTCTTGTTTTCGCAACGATCCGTCCGAATAATATCAGCCCTCTTGAAAAAGATGAGTCCCGTTCAGGAGAGGTTACAGCCCTTCAGGCAGAAATCAAGGATCTGCGCACAATCATTAAAGATGTTGTCAGAAAGGCCAGTGAAGGTGTAGATCTTTCTGAAGCGAAAGTAATTATTGCAGGAGGCCGCGGCGTAAAAAGCGAAGACGGATTTGAGCCGCTTAAAGAGCTTGCAAATGTGCTTGGCGGTGCTGTTGGTGCTTCCCGCGGAGCATGTGATGCAGATTATTGCGATTACTCTCTCCAAATCGGCCAGACTGGAAAGGTTGTTACTCCAGATCTTTATATTGCATGCGGAATATCAGGCGCCATCCAGCATTTAGCTGGTATGTCCAACTCTAAAGTAATCGTGGCAATCAATAAGGATCCTGAAGCAAACATCTTTAAGGTGGCAGATTACGGCATAGTGGGCGATCTTTTCGAAGTGGTTCCATTGCTGACTGAAGAATTCAAGAAGCTTAAAGTGAATGCATAATATATAAGAAAAACAGACTGCACTAAGGCATTTGCAACCCGCAAATGCCTGCAGTTTTTTAGGGCGGGGTTCCGTATAATTTTCAGCTGATTTTGGTAAAATGAGCAGTGAAGCAAATTAATAGCATCTCATATATTTATGGTGTTATACTGTTTGTAAGTTTTAACCGAGCCGCTTCCATAAAGATGAACAAGATGCATTCGTGCGATTAAGCTTGTTAATGGATAAATGCGTCCCCAAAGAAATGGGAAACAGGCGCTTTCCAGCATGCTTTTTGATGTATTTTTTTATGTAATCCTTATGGTGCGGGCGTAATCAACGTAAAATTAGGAGGCTAAATAATATGGCTATTTCACATGTTACAGATCAATCATTCTCTACAGAAACAAACGAAGGTCTAGTTCTTGCAGATTTTTGGGCACCATGGTGCGGACCTTGTAAAATGATCGCTCCAGTTCTTGAAGAACTTGATTCAGAAATGGGAGAAAAAGTTAAAATCGTTAAGCTTGATGTTGACGAAAACCAGGAAACAGCTGGCAAGTTCGGCGTTATGAGCATCCCGACTTTAATTTTGCTTAAAGACGGAGAAGTTGTAGATAAAGTTGTCGGCTTCCAGCCAAAAGAAGCTTTATCTGAATTAATCTCCAAGCATGCTTAAGATATAAATACTTCATGCAAGTACCCTATAGAGCAGGCGCTTTAAAAAAAGACTGCTTTATAGGGTGCTTTTTGTATGGGGAAAAGCGGAAGTTTATAGTTTGTTCTGTAAGGCTCTCCGCCCGCATGGAGGAAACGGGCATTCTGGAGCGGAAATCAGCCGCCTTGTACAAAACAGCAAAGTTTAAGAAAACAGCCTTTAAAAAATGGCTCCTGATAACAGAAGCCATCTTTTTTATATAATCCTGCCTGCCCCAGTTTAAGCATTAGGAAATACTTGTGTTAATTTGAATTTGTTCCTCCGCCATTCAGTCCTTCTTTTATCAGTGCATTGACTTTACTGTTAAAAATCAATCCCACGTGATCTACACCGCTGATCTGAACGTTTTTCGCTCCCTGAAGTGTTGAAAGCCATGTAGGCACAACAATATCGCTGGTACTGTAAATCGAAGTATAGCGGATTTTATGTTTAGGATCTGTACCTGCCGGGGCTTTCGAAGTTATAAACTTGTTTGGCGAACCAAGCGTTACCACATCGTTTACCTTGCTTCCTCCTCCATTTAGGATATAGGTAAGGGTATTGATGCCTCCTGCGCTATGGCCGATAATATCGACCTTGCTCTTTCCTGTCTTCTTTAACACTTCATCTACAAATGGCGCGAGCTGTCTTGCGTTATTTAAGCTGTTCCCAGTTTTATCAGCCATTTCAATGGCATATAGTTCATCATTAGACCAGCCTTGAGTCTTCAGGTAATTTTTAATGCTGTTAAAGTTTGAACTATTGCCGCCTGCTCCGTGAATGAAGATAACTGGATCATGGGTGCTTGCACTTGCCTTTGAATCAGAAGGATGAATAGTCGCCGCAGAAAAAATAATGGCCAAGCATGCTGTTAATGAAAGTAACAATCTATTGTTTTTCATATTTCCCTCCTGTGTATGTAAGATGTTGTCTTGCTGTTTCAATTGTTATACATTTTAAAGCAAGAAACAACCGGCAACATTTTCTAATTATTCTGCCAGTTGCTGCGCGACCATAGAAGCTTGCGCGGTTCTTATAAAATATCTTTATCAGAGAGTGTTTCTGAAGTATTTTGTTATCCCGCCTTTTGATGTTTGGCTGGCGGAAATGGAAAGCATCACAGCCTGCCTTTTTTGCTGATATGTAGTATATTTAAGAAAGTAAGTATGAAAAAATAGAATGAATGTTCCCTGAGCAGCAATTCCCTTTTTTAGCAGGAGCTGCTGCCAGGAAAAGTCCCGATTATAACCAATCATCAGCATGGAAAGAGAAAATTCGCTGATGTGTATTTCACTATATAGATCAAAGTTTGAGACAGAAAAGAAGGTGAAGAAGTGAATCAGAGGATCAAAGACAAGCTTGCACTGCTTCCTGACCAGCCTGGCTGCTACCTGATGAAGGACCGGCAAGGGACCATCATCTATGTGGGCAAGGCAAAGGTTCTAAAAAACAGGGTCAGGTCTTATTTTACAGGCTCCCATGACGGTAAAACCCTTAGGCTTGTTAATGAAATAGAGGATTTTGAATACATTGTAACCTCTTCAGATATTGAAGCGCTGATCCTTGAGCTGAATTTAATCAAAAAGCATGACCCGAAGTATAATGTCATGCTGAAGGATGATAAAACCTATCCTTTCATCAAGCTGACGGCAGAAAAGCATCCCCGGCTGATTATTACAAGGAAGGTCAAGAAGGACAAGGGAAAGTATTTTGGGCCATACCCCAATGTAATTGCCGCAAATGAGACAAAAAAACTGCTGGACCGGATATACCCGCTCCGAAAATGCAATACCCTCCCGGACAGGGTCTGTTTATACTATCATCTGGGCCAGTGCCTGGCACCATGTGTGTATGATGTGGAAGAAAGAGAATATAAAAAAATGACCGACGATATTGCCCGTTTTTTAAATGGCGGCTATCAGGAAATCAAAAAAGAGCTTACAGAGAAAATGCATGCTGCTGCTGAAAATCTCGACTTTGAAAGAGCAAAGGAATACCGCGATAAAATTGCCCATATTGAAGTAACGATGGAAAAGCAGAAAATGATGACTCATGATTTTACGGACCGTGATGTTTTTGGCTACTCCTATGATAAAGGATGGATGTGTGTACAGGTGTTCTTTGTCAGGCAGGGCAAACTGATTGAGCGTGATGTTTCCCTATTTCCGATTTATGATGAACCGGAACAGGAGCTTCTGACATATCTTGGACAATTTTACGCAATGCCAAGCCATTTTAAGCCAAAGGAAATTCTGCTGCCGGAATCTGTCGATGCTGAGCTTGCCGGCCGCTTGCTGGATGTGAGGATTGTTCATCCGAAAAGAGGCCAAAAGAAGGATCTCTTAAAGCTTGCCAATAAAAATGCGAACATTGCCCTCCAGGAGAAATTTTCGTTGATTGAACGGGATGAAGACCGGACGATCAAGGCTGTGGAGAACCTTGGGTCCCATCTTGGCATTTATACACCGCACAGGATCGAGGCATTTGATAATTCGAACATCCAGGGAACCAATCCTGTTTCAGCTCTTGTTGTCTTTATTGACGGAAAACCGGAAAAACGCGAATACCGGAAATATAAAATTAAAACCGTCCAGGGACCGGATGATTACGAATCCATGAGGGAGGTTGTCCGCCGGAGATATACCCGGGTACTGAAGGAAGGGCTTCCCCTGCCTGATTTGATTATCATTGATGGAGGAAAGGGCCATGTTGACGGTGTGCGGGATATATTAGAAAACGAACTGGGCTTGGATGTTCCTCTAGCAGGGCTTGTTAAAGATGATAAGCATAAAACCTCACAGCTGATGATTGGAAATCCTCTTGAGCTTGTTCCATTAGACAGAAGAAGCCAGGAATTTTATCTTCTTCAGCGGATCCAGGATGAGGTCCACCGTTTTGCCATCACCTTTCACCGCCAGATCCGCGGGAAAAATGCCTTTCAGTCCTTGCTCGATGAGATTGACGGGATTGGCGAGAAGAGAAAGAAACAGCTCCTGAAGCATTTCGGATCTGTTAAGAAAATGAGGGAAGCTACGGCAGAGGAAATCCGGGAAGCGGGGATTCCGGCTGCAATTGCTCAGGAAATCGTTAGAAAATTGCAAGAATAAAGTTGATGCAGGGAATTTCCTGTGCTATAATCATAGTGAATTTTACATGATTAAAACGTTACTGTTTTAAAGTGTTGATAGAGGTGCGGGTTTCAAGAGTAACAGCCGGGAGAAGGATGAGCTTCTGCGAAAGGCTGCGAAAGGGGAAATCGCCGAAGCAAAACAAGGCTCAATACTTGTTTTGCTGGTCTGACATTGAATAAATGGCAGATTGTCAGGATGAAAATTCTGGAGAGCTATCTCACTGTGCTAGGCGTATTGTTTCTACGTTTTCCACAGCAATGAGATATTTCTCATTGCTTTTTTTGCGTCGGAAAAAGGAAGCATACATGTATTTAAAGATGGTAAACAAATTCGGAGAGGGTGCAGCATAATGGCATTAATTGTCCAGAAATTTGGCGGAACATCAGTAGGAAGCATTGAGAGAATACAAAATGCTGCAAACAGGGTCATTGAAGAAGCAGAAAGAGGAAACCAGGTAGTGGTGGTTGTGTCCGCTATGGGGAAAACCACGGATGAACTGGTTTCCATGGCAAAAGAAATATCAGCTGCTCCATCCAAACGGGAAATGGATATGCTTTTATCCACAGGAGAGCAGGTGACCATCTCCTACTTAACAATGGCATTATTGGCTAAAGGCTATGATGCTGTTTCATATACAGGATGGCAGGCGGGAATCAATACAGAAGCCGTCCATTCAAATGCAAGGATTTCGGATATAGCAACAGCGAGGGTGAAGGCAGCTCTTGAAGCAGGAAAAATCGTTGTTGTTGCAGGCTTTCAGGGTGTGGATGCCAACGGGGAAATTACGACGCTTGGCAGAGGCGGGTCTGATACAACGGCTGTTGCCCTTGCATCCGCTCTCCATGCTGACCGCTGCGATATTTATACAGATGTAACTGGCGTGTATACAACAGATCCCCGCTACATAAAAGGAGCCAGAAAGCTGCTGTCCGTTTCATATGATGAAATGCTCGAGTTAGCCAATCTTGGTGCAGGAGTGCTGCATCCGAGAGCAGTGGAGTTTGCAAAAAATTATCAAATTCAGCTTGAAGTGCGTTCAAGCATGGAAAAGGAAAAAGGAACGATCATAGAGGAGGAAGCATCGATGGAACAAAATCTGATTGTAAGAGGAATTGCTTTTGAAGATCGTATTACACGTGTCACCATTTTTGGTTTGTCAGGCAATATCGGAACGCTATCCACCATTTTCACAACATTGGCCGAAAACCGCATTAATGTGGACATTATTATTCAAAGCATGACAGATACGGATTCTATTAATCTTTCCTTCTCCATTAAAAGCAATGATGTGGAAGACGCGCTGAATGTACTGGAGAAAAACAAAAGCAATCTGCCATTTGACAGGGTCGAAACGGAAAGCGGCCTTTCAAAGGTGTCTATTGTAGGCTCCGGCATGGTCTCTAACCCGGGCGTTGCCGCGGAAATGTTTGAGTGCATGGCGCAGAATGGCATTGTGATAAAAATGGTGAGTACATCGGAAATCAAGGTTTCCACGGTTGTGGACCAAAAGGATATGGTGAAAGCGGTCGAGGCGCTTCATGAAGCATTCCGTCTTGATGAGCCTGCACGTGTAAAAGCATAAACCTTTTTATTAATGGAGGATTTGCCCGCAAATCATAAAAAAGTCTGTTTTCGTAAACTTTGCTGCTATGGAACAAGGGGTTGACTTCCGCTCCAGGGTGCTTCGCTTTCCGCGGGGCGTACGCTGATCCCGCAGGAGTCTCCGCACCTTCCGCTCCAATCAACCTGCTATAACAATGGAATTGCCCCGAGAACTATTTAAGTAACTTAAAGAGGCGAGCCTGTTGTTACATCGCCTGAAGCGGATACCGGTCTGCTGTGCAGCAAAGTTTTATGAAAACAGCCTAAAAAAATAAGAGGATCGCCCATCTGGAATAATTTCCGGCCATGCCCGGCAGGCATCGCTTAGATGAGTGAACCTCCTTTTCATGAATGGCCTTCCCGTTAAATGGGATCCTTGATATCCCATTTAACGAGAAAGGCCACTTTTTTATTTCTTCGTTTTGTTTCTTCGTACGCTTCTGAATGGAATTTCTTGATCATGCTGATTTGTTCTGCAAGAAATCCGGTTTCGAGTCCAAAATGGCATTCATGGCTGATATCAAGGCGCCTGTCGATAATCTCGCCGCTGAGAGACATTTCCAATTCATCTTTTGATTGTTTCACTATTTCAAGCTGGCCCCATCCTGCGCTAACGAAGAATTCAATAACTTCGTCCACTCCGTTAAGCGGGAATTTCCTTGCTAATTGCTTGCCGGCCCAGTACATGATTTGTTTGGAATCTTTGCCGAGTATATCAGGCAGCAAAATTTCCCTGATAAGCTCATAGCCAAATGCGGGGATTTGGAATTCATCGTTTTGCAGGGTTTCCAATAAAGCAGGACTATTCTTTTTCATGGTATATATCCCCTCTTTTCTCTATCTCCATTATAAACAATTTTAGTTATGATTCAGTATATTTTATCAAAAAGATAGATACATGGAAAAAATAAATTATATTATTTTGAAATATTGTTATATAGTGAGAAAGCAAGAGTGGGCAGTTGTTATATAATAAGTTTCGCGGGTGAATATTCAAAAAAAAAACTCTATTTCACAAAAGAAATATTGTATCCGTTTTCTTGACGCTTCCAAATCGTAGGAGTAAAATGAACATGTCAGAACATTGTGGATAGTGTAGAATTTTGTTCGCTGTATTTTTGGATAAAAGTAGAAGAAAATATCTGCATGATCTTTATTATTAAGGGGGGGCACTTAGTGGCACAAAATCGGGAATTTAGGAATCGCAGGCTGCATTCACTGCTTGGAGTTATCCCAATTGGTTTGTTTTTATTGGAGCACTTGATAACGAATTACATGGCAACAAAGGGGCCGGATTCATTCAATTCAGCAGCGGCTTTTTTGGAAAACCTGCCGTTCAGGGTTGTTCTTGAAACAGTATTGATCTTCCTGCCGCTGATTTATCACGCAGTGTACGGAATTTATATTGCATTCACAGCTAAAAACAACCTTGGCAGATTCAGCTTTTTCCGCAACTGGATGTATATGCTGCAGCGTTTAACAGGAATCATCACTCTGATTTTCATTGTTTGGCATATCTGGTCCACCAGAATTCAGGCAGCAATGGGTGCAGAAGTAGATTTCAACATGATGAGTGATATTTTATCCAATCCATTTATGGTAGTTTTCTATATTGTCGGAATCATTTCTACTACTTTTCATTTCTCTAATGGATTATGGTCTTTCGCAGTCAGCTGGGGCATCACGGTGTCTCCTAAATCTCAGAGAGTCTCTACTTATGTTACTTTAGTAATCTTCGTTTTAATTTCATATGTTGGCGTAAGAGCCATTCTAGCATTCGTATAAAGAAAATGACAGATATATAGCTTGACAGTTCGAAATGAAGGAGTGAGCAAGTTTGGGTAAAGGTAAAATCATAGTCGTCGGCGGCGGATTGGCCGGCTTAATGGCAACAATCAAAGCGGCAGAGCACGGACAGCAGGTTGACTTATTTTCATTGGTTCCTGTTAAGCGATCCCACTCTGTATGTGCCCAGGGCGGAATCAATGGTGCAGTAAATACAAAGGGTGAAGGAGATTCTGCTTTAGTCCATTTTGACGATACAATTTACGGCGGGGATTTCCTTGCAAACCAGCCGCCGGTAAAGGCAATGTGTGAGGCAGCGCCTTCCATCATCCATATGTTTGACCGTATGGGTGTTATGTTTAACCGTACTCCTGAGGGCTTGCTGGATTTCAGAAGATTCGGAGGAACCCAGCATCACCGTACCGCTTTTGCAGGTGCCACAACAGGACAGCAGCTTTTGTATGCGCTTGATGAACAGGTGCGCCGATATGAAGTGGAAGGCCTTGTTACCAAGTATGAAGGCTGGGAATTCCTTGGAGCGGTAATTGATGATGAAAGAATCGCCCGGGGCATAGTTGCTCAAAACTTAACAAGCATGGAAATTAAATCTTTCCCTGGCGACGCAGTCATCATGGCTAGCGGCGGCCCTGGAATCATTTTCGGTAAATCGACGAACTCGATGATCAATACAGGATCAGCAGCATCCATCGTGTATCAGCAGGGTGCCACTTACTCTAACGGAGAATTCATCCAGATTCACCCGACAGCACTTCCTGGCGATGATAAGCTTCGCCTGATGAGTGAATCAGCGCGCGGAGAAGGCGGACGTGTCTGGACATATAAAGACGGCAAACCATGGTATTTCCTTGAAGAGAAATATCCTGCATACGGCAACCTTGTGCCGCGTGATATTGCCACACGTGAAATCTTTGATGTGTGCGTAAACATGAAGCTCGGCATAAATGGAGAAAACATGGTGTACCTTGATCTTTCCCATAAAGATCCTAAGGAATTGGATATTAAACTTGGCGGAATCATTGAAATCTATGAAAAATTCATGGGCGAGGATCCTCGTAAAGTGCCTATGAAAATATTCCCTGCCGTTCACTATTCAATGGGCGGGCTTTGGGTAGATTATGATCAAATGACGAACATCCAGGGTCTTTTCGCTGCAGGCGAGTGCGATTACTCACAGCATGGCGGAAACCGTTTAGGAGCCAACTCCCTTCTATCAGCCATTTACGGCGGAAGCGTTGCCGGCCCTAATGCGATTAAATATATCGAAGGCCTTGAAAAAGGCGCAGATTCCATTCCATCTTCTGTTTTTGACAGGGCTGTTAAGGAACAGGAAGAAAAATGGAACGGCATCATGTCGCTTAACGGCACAGAAAATGCGTATATTCTTCATAAGGAACTTGGAGAATGGATGACTAATAATGTTACAGTTGTGCGCTACAATGATAAATTGCAGGCTACAGATGACAAGATCCTTGAACTTATGGAACGCTTTGAAAATATTAACATTAACGATACAGCCAAATGGAGCAATCAGGGTGCATCATTCACAAGACAGCTTCAGAATATGATGCAATTGGCCCGTGTTATCACGATCGGTGCATTGAACCGGAATGAAAGCCGCGGCGCCCACTATAAGCCTGATTTCCCTGAGCGTAATGATGAGGAATTCCTGAAGACCACTATGGCTAACTTCACGGGTCCTAAATCAGCGCCGGCTTTCCATTATGAAGAAGTGGATATTTCACTTATCAAACCGCGTAAACGCGATTATTCTACAAAACATTAACAGGGGGAAGAAAAGATGGCTGAGACAAAAACAGTACGTTTTGTAATCACTCGACAAGATAGACCTGACACAGCCCCTTATACAGAGGAATTTGATCTGGATTACCGCCCGAACATGAACGTTATTTCTGCATTAATGGAAATCCGGCGTAATCCTGTCACTGTGAAAGGCGAGAAAACAACGCCAATTGCCTGGGACATGAATTGCCTTGAAGAGGTATGCGGAGCTTGTTCGATGGTGATCAATGGCAAACCGCGCCAATCATGCACAGCTTTGGTTGATCAATTGGAGCAGCCGATCAGGCTTGAGCCAATGCGCACATTCCCTGTTGTCCGGGATTTGCAGGTGGACCGCAGCCGCATGTTCGATTCATTAAAGAAAGTAAAAGCATGGATTCCAATCGACGGAACATACAATTTAGGCCCTGGCCCGCGTATGCCGGAGAAAAAGCGCCAATGGGCATATGAATTATCCAAATGCATGACATGCGGGGTATGCCTTGAAGCCTGTCCGAATGTGAACAGCAATTCAAGCTTCATTGGACCGCAGCCGCTTTCACAGGTACGCCTGTTCAATGCCCATCCGACTGGCGCTATGAATAAAGGGGAACGTCTGAATACCATCATGGGAGATGGTGGCCTTGCCAACTGCGGAAACTCTCAAAACTGTGTTCAATCATGCCCTAAAGGCATTCCATTGACCACATCGATCGCAGCGCTTAACCGTGACACAACCCTTCAATCGTTCCGTAATTTCTTCGGAAGCGATCAGGTATAATGATGAAAGAATCTATATCCTCTGCGATATAGATTCTTTTTTTAAGGCTGTTTTCGTAAACTTTGTTGCTGCCTGAACAAGTGGCTGATTTCTGCTACAGGATGCTCCAATCAGCCTGCTTTAACAATGGATTGCCTTTAGAACGTATTAAAAAATAACATTCTTTAAGAAAAGAGCTTTTTTCAAGAAAAGAGCCAATAATAGAAGGAATGTAGGGGAAATCACTTTCCATTTCAAGATAATTTATATAAAATGAATGAATAACCATTCATTTTTAAGAAGAGGAGCGACATAATGGGCAGAATAGGATATATCCATGATTTGAAAGAGTGGGCTGCATCTTTTCATTTTAGTCATAGCATCAAGGTACGTTTTTCTGAGACAGACATGTTCGGCCATTTAAATAACACGGTGCCTTTTACTTATTTTGAAGAAGCGAGGATTGAGTACTTTAAAAGCTTAGGCTTTATGCAGGAGTGGGTGAAGGATGGAAGTGAGGCCATTCCGGTTGTGGCAGATCTGCAGTGTGACTTTTTGGCTCAAATCTTTTTCAATGATGAGCTGACTGTGCATGTGAAAGCTGAAAGAATCGGAAACTCCTCTGCGGATATCCACTATATGGGCAAGAAAGCGGACGGTACCATTTGTTTAACGGGGAGAGGAACGATTGTCCAAATATCAAAAGCGACAGGAAAAGCCATCCCCTGGCCGCAGGAGAGCATTGATCTTATGAATAGAGAAGAACGCACAATTCAGCGGAGTTAAAATAAAAGTTCGGTTCCTTTGCTGATTGCAGTCACTCACCTTCCTTCAGCTACATACTATATCGAGACTAAAAAGTTACCCGCTCCGGGTTTTATGCTGGTGAAGGCAAGGAGGGTTACAATATTTGAAGGAGAACGAATTCACTCATAAGCCACTACTCACCAAGAGAGAAAAAGAAGTATTTGAGTTATTAGTTCAAGACAAAACAACGAAAGAAATCGCAGGTGAATTATTTATCAGCGAAAAAACAGTTCGAAACCATATATCGAATGCCATGCAGAAGCTTGGAGTCAAAGGACGTTCACAAGCTGTAATAGAACTCCTTCGCATGGGAGAATTGAAGCTTTAAGGTTTTTTACAGAATCAGAATCTTGCTTTGGCGCCCGGTGCAGGCAATGCGGAAACGCGGACCGCTTGTTTTTCTAATACCTAGAAGACCAGGAACCCTCATGCAAAAGTGCTTAATCTTGAGCAGCAATTCAGGAAACGATTAACGATGATTGAATGTATCATGGTTATTAGCTCCTGATTGCTGCTTTTATTATGGAAGAAACTTAGGCCTTATGATCCTGATCCATTCAGCTTAATAATGAATGAATCTTGAAATTTCCTTCACTTTCAAGCACAATGAGAGTATTATAAGTTTTTATGAAAGTATAGGGAGCTGTTTTTATGGGCGATGCAAGGCAAAACGTGAATGTTGCTGAAGTTGAGAAGGAATTGCGATATGTTTCATCCCTCATCAAACAAAAGGGAAGAGAAATTTTAAATAATTATAAAATCACTCCGCCGCAATTTGTGGCGCTTCAATGGCTTTCTGAGGACGGCGATATGACAATCGGCGAGCTGTCGAATAAAATGTTCCTTGCGTTCAGCACGACAACGGATCTTGTCGACCGTATGGAGAAGAATGAGCTTGTCCAAAGGGTGAAGGATGAAAAAGACCGACGCGTTGTAAGGATTCACCTTTTAAATGAAGGCAAGAGAATCATAGATGAAGTTATTGAAAAACGCCAGGATTATTTAAGAGACCTTCTTATCGATTTTTCTGACTCGGAAGTGGCCTCCCTAAAGCAGAATTTAACTAAATTACATATTAAAATGAAACAAGAATGAGGCGAGATTGTTGAAGGAACCAATTGGAATCATTGATTCAGGAGTTGGCGGCTTGACGGTTGCTAAAGAGGTCATCCGCCAGCTGCCAAATGAAAACATTTTATATGTTGGTGATACTGCCAGGTGTCCATATGGACCAAGGCCTATGGAAGATGTGAAGAAATTCACCTGGCAGATGACCAATTATCTAATGCAGCATCATATTAAAATGCTTATAATAGCCTGCAATACAGCCACAGCGGCTGTACTTGAGGAAATTAAGGAAGAATTGCCGATCCCTGTAATCGGGGTTATCCACCCTGGTGCAAGGGCGGCTTTAAAGGTTTCTGAAAACCTTAATATCGGTGTGATCGGAACCATTGGCACGGTTGAAAGCCATGCATATGACCAGGCGCTCCACTCCATCAACCAGGAGGTAAAGGTAGATAGCCTGGCCTGCCCGAAATTCGTGCCGATTGTTGAAAGCGGCGAATTTGGGGGTGCTATCGTTGAAAAGGTAATAGAAGAAACGCTGAAGCCTTTAAAAAATACTTCTATTGATACACTGATTCTCGGCTGCACCCATTACCCATTGCTCGGGCCTGTCATCAGCAGGTACATGGGAAGCGGTGTAAAAGTCATTTCTTCCGGTGAAGAAACTGCCCGTGAAGCAAGCGTCATCCTTCATCATGATAATAGGATGAATACTGCTAAAACGCCTCCTGTGCATCAATTTTTCACAACCGGATCGAAGGATATCTTTCAGGCCATTGCTTCATCATGGCTGGAGAAGCCGATCCAAAATGTTAAAACCATAAAGATTGATTGATCTATTTTCTGCTGGCGCATATCTCTTGCGCCAGTTTTTTTGAATTCAGCTGCTATAAGGCCATAAAATAACCTAGTCAGAGTTTTATATAAGAATCTTTTCATAAATTTTGTTTTTTTACATAATTAATAGGTAAAATTAACCTATGGCTAAAGGTGTTAAATAATATGGAGGTGGCTAAGTGAGTAATGCAGCCTTTGCTGCTATCTTTACAAGTTTTATTGGTGCTTTTGTTTGTATAACGGCAGCTATAAAAATAAAAAAAGATAAAAAAAACAAGTCTAAATAGCACTCAATCCAGCAAAGAACCATTCTCGATGCTGTAAATAAGATTTTAAGACATATCCTTGCATTTTACCGCCTTAAAGGGGATCATGAGCTGCTTTGCCAGCCTTGATGCAGCAGGTTCAAGAAAGCAATGATCTATGTGAAACCACTTTATAAAAATTTTTGTTCTATATATCCCGGGGGCTCGTATAAATAGTAGTACAAACAGTCCTGGGAGGGATGAGGATGTCTAAAGCAACAAAAATAACGGTGGCTTCCACCATATTGGCTTCTTCTGTGCTGCTATCCGGGTGCGGATTATTCGGCGGAGATGAGAAAACCAGCATCGATCCGCCGAAGAATGTTTCATTGGTGGATGACGCATCCAAGATTGAAAAGGAAAATAGCAAAAAGAAAGAAATTGCAAAAGAAACAGCAGGGAAAAACTCTGTACAGACAGAGCTTTACTTAATAGATAAAAGTGGATATGTAGTCCCTCAGACCTTAACATTGCCGAAAAAATCAGAAGGATTTGCCAAACAGGCGCTTGAGTATTTAGTGGACAATGGACCTGTTTCCAATATCATTCCGAATGGCTTCCGGCCTGTGCTTCCGGCTGATACGGAAGTAAGCGTGGATATCAAGGACGGGGTGGCAACCGCAGATTTTTCAAAGGAATTTAAGAATTATAAAAAAGAGGATGAATTGAAAATCCTGCAGTCGATTACCTGGACGCTAACACAGTTTGATACAGTCAAAAAGGTCAAAATATCGATGAATGGACACGAACTGAAAGCGATGCCTGTAAACGGTACGCCAATTGGAGACGGTGTTTCAAGAATGTCAGGGATTAATCTGGATACGAATAATGTGACGGATATTTCCAATACAAAAGCGCTCACAGTCTATTATATAGGCGGAGAGACTGGAAATAATTATTATGTGCCGGTTACAAAACGGGTCAGCGAAACGAAAAAAGATGATGTGGCGGCGGTGGTGGATGAATTGGTCAAAGGGCCATCAAACTCGTCTTTGCTTACAGTTTTCGCCCCTGATGTAAAATTAACAGAAACACCTGAGATGAATGACGGAAAAGTGACGCTGAATTTCAATAAAAACATCCTTGGCAGCTTTAAGGAAAATAAAGTCTCAAAGGATATGCTAGATGCTTTAGTATTATCGCTTACTGAGCAGCAGGGAATTAAAAGCGTAGAAGTGAAGGTCAATGGAAGTGCCAAGCTTCTGAATGAAGACGGCAAAAAACTTTCGGAGCCCGTTACAAGGCCCGAAAAAGTGAACACGGGCAGTTATTAATCAAGGTTTTTTGATATACTATATGTAAGCTAAATCCGGGGCATGCTACCAGCTGCTCCTTATTCTTATTGGCTGAGTAGAAACGGACGCATAAGCTGTGAGGATTCTCAAAGAAGGAAAATTATGCACTGAGCACTTCAGCAGGTACATAAAGGAGTGAAGGATCATGAAAACAGTAATTATCGCCACGAAAAATAAAGGCAAAGCGAAGGAATTTGAAAGCTTATTCCATTCAAAGGGGTATAGTGTCAAAACACTGCTTGATTTTGAGGGATCTCCCGATGTGGAGGAAACAGGGACAACCTTTGAAGAGAATGCCATTTTAAAAGCGGAAGCAATTGCCAGGGAGTTTGGCCAGTTTGTAATTGCGGATGACTCCGGATTGATTGTAGATGCATTAGACGGCAGGCCTGGTGTGTATTCTGCCCGTTATGCCGGTGAAGATAAAAATGATGCAGCGAATACAGAAAAAGTCCTGTTTGAGCTTAAAGATATACCCGAAGAAGAAAGAACAGCACGATTTTACTGTGCACTTGCACTTTCTTCGCCTAATCAGAAAACGATCACGGTTTCCGGGACTGCTGAAGGAATGATTGCAAAAGAGCCAAAAGGTGAAAATGGATTTGGATACGATCCTGTCTTTTTTGTAAAGGAAAAAGGCAAAACAATGGCTGAGCTCAAGCAGCATGAGAAAAACAGCATCTCACACCGGGCAAAGGCATTACAGGCACTGGAGGGGCAGCTGGACCAATTTCTTCAGAGGGAAGAAGGCAAGGCATGAAGATCCTGATTCTAAGCGATAGCCATGGTTCAACAGAAGGCCTAAATGCGATTAAGGAACGGCATCAGAAGGAATGTGATGCAATGATTCACTGCGGAGATTCAGAGCTTCAAAAGAGTGATTCCTTAATGCAGGGGTTCCTTGCTGTCAGGGGAAACTGCGACAGTGATGCAAGCTATCCTGACATGCTGGTTGAAGAGATAGGGAAATTCCGCTTCCTCATCACACACGGGCATCACTACAATGTTAAAATGACTCTGCTCAGCCTTTCCTATAAAAGCTCTGAAGAAGAAGCAGATATCGTCTGCTTCGGGCATTCCCATATCGCAGGATCCGAAATGATCGGCAAAACCTTATTCATCAACCCCGGAAGCATCACCCTTCCAAAAGCCAGATTAGAGAAAACATATGCTATCCTTGAAACCGGAGAACAAGAAGTAAAGGTAACGTTCTTTAACTCAAAAGGAAGCATCATAAAAGATTTATCTAAAACTTATCATTTAGGCTAAGTTCATGTATAATAAACAGGAGGAAATATTTCTCCTGTCTTTTTTTAAAATGCTGTTGACTTTGAATAACTATCGTACTATAATTAGAATTGTCGTTAAGGAAATACTACATAAGTGTTTCGGTAACTATATCATACTGTCCCAGTAGCTCAGCCGGATAGAGCAACGGCCTTCTAAGCCGTCGGTCGGGAGTTCGAATCTCTCCTGGGACGCTAGAAATCGGGTAAGAAAGCCCGTCAGATAAACCTCTTGTATCGATTAGATATAGGAGGTTTTTTTGTATATCCAAAAGAAAAGTTTTGTTTGATTTAAGAAGTGATATGAAAATGTTTATTTGAGTCATAATGCAGCTTAAGGAAAGGCATTCAAAATTTAGGGGAGAAGAAATCACAATACTGTAAATTGAGAAGAATTTAAAACAGATTCATTTTTATGGTAAAATAAGGTAATTAAAACAAGGGATTATTTTTGCCCTTAATATAATAAGTAAAAGTAACTGGATTGGCTGGAGATTTTGATAAGTATTTATTTCATTTTACAAATTACATTCTTTTGGCTGCGAATAACCTGGAGTGATAAATGATGGCGATTGAGACGCAGCTGCCTAAGAAAAGATGAATCTGAGTTTAATAACGAGTAACTCTCCCTGCACACTTTTGGTGATTTCATGCTAGAATGTTAGTTTTTGCGTGTAGTTGTTTTTCACTTCTTTACTTTAGGCTCTTTTCTTATAGATTGTTGTTTTTTTAAATTTGTTATGTGAGGAGTTCCCAATTGTCAAGTCAGGTTGATTGGAGCATAAGGTGCGAGACTCCTGTGGGATTAGCGGGAAGGTGAGACCCCGCAAGCTATGCTTGTGAGGCTCACCGCCCGACCCACGGGAAGCGAGCATCCTGGGGCGGAAATCAACCACCTTGTTTCATAGCTGTAAAGTTTACGAAAACAGCCTT